>NZ_JBITDL010000006.1:0-275551 GCF_044454225.1 Streptomyces sp. NPDC051563 | reverse complement strand
GGCTGCCAAATCCTCCTGCTCCAGGGTTCAGGTGCGGCCGGCCACATCCAGCCTCGCCGGCGTTTGAGGCGCGGGGTCTGGGGCGGAGCCCCAGGGGCTTTCAGCCGTCCGGCGTTTGAGGACCTGGGTCTGGGGCGGAGCCCCAGGGGTCCGGGCGAAGCCCGGGAGGTGCCTTCCGGGGCGGGTCCGGCCGTCGGGGGCTCGGGGCGGAGATCCGCGGGGTCCGGGCGAGGCCCGGGAGGCCTGTGCGTCAGCCCGTCCGGCGTTTGAGGGCCGGGTTCGGGCAGCGCCCGGGGAACGGTGGAAGGGCGGGGCGGGGACTTCGCACCGCGCAGCGGGACGGGGCAGCCGGCCGGGGCCGGGCCTCAGGCGGAGAGCCAGTCCAGGACCTCGGGGACCGACGGGGTCTGCGCGACTCCCTCCGGGACCGGCGGGCGGCGGACGACGAGGACCGGGATGCCCGCCTCGCGGGCGGCCGTGAGTTTGGGGGCCGTGGCCGAGCCGCCGCTGTCCTTGGTGACCAGGAGGTCGATGCGGTGGCGGGCCAGCAGGGCCCGTTCGTCGGCGAGGGTGAACGGGCCCCGGGCCAGCAGGACTTCGAGGCGCGGCGGCACGGGACCCGCCGGGGGATCCACCGAACGCACCAGGAACCAGGGCTCGGTGAGGTGCGCGAAGCCGTGCAGTCCCATCCGGCCGGTGGTGAGGAAGGCGCGGGTGCCGAGGCCGGGGAGCAGGGCGGCCGCCTCCGCGAGGGAGTCCGTGAAGTGCCAGTCGTCCCCGGGGCCGGGGGTCCAGCCGGGACGCCGCAGGGCCAGCAGGGGGACACCCGAACGGGCCGCCGCCCCGGCCGCGTTGAAGCTCATCCGCTCCGCGAAGGGGTGAGTGGCGTCGACCAGGTGGGTGACCCCGTGGGCGGTGATCCACGCCGCCAGCCCGTCGGGGCCGCCGAAGCCGCCGATCCGGGTCTCGCCGGGCGGGAGCACCGGGGCGGTGACCCGGCCGGCCAGCGAGGTGGTCACCCGGGGGGAGCCCGGGGCGGCGGCCAGCGCCTCCGCGAGGCGGCGGGCCTCGGTGGTGCCGCCGAGGATCAGGACGTGCGGACCGGGGCGGGCCGGATCAGCAGACATGCCGGTCGCGCTCGGCGGAGTACAGGTGGCTGTCGCGGAACTGCTCGGCGCCCAGGGTGCGGCCCACCAGGATGACCGCCGTGCGGACCAGCCCGGCCTCCTTCACCTGCCCGGCGATGTCGGCCAGCGTCCCGCGCAGGATCAGCTCGTCGGGGCGGCTGGCCATCGCGACCACCGCCGCCGGGCACTCGGCCCCGTAGTGCGGGAGCAGTTCGTCCACGACCCGGTCCACGTAGCGGGTGGCCAGGTGGAGGACGAGGAGCGCTCCGCTGCGGCCCAGCGTGGCGAGGTCCTCGCCGGGCGGCATCGGGGTGGCCTGCTGGGAGATCCGGGTCAGGATCACGGTCTGGCCGACGGTGGGCACGGTCAGCTCCCGCTTCAGCGCGGCTGCCGCCGCGGCGAAGGCGGGTACGCCGGGGACGACCTCGTAGGGGATGCCGGCCGCGTCGAGCCGCCGCATCTGCTCCGCGACGGCGCTGAAGACGGAAGGGTCTCCGGAGTGGAGCCGGGCCACGTCCTGGCCGGCGGCGTGCGCGCGTACGCACTCGGCGACGATCTCGTCCAGGTTCAGCTGCGCGGTGTCGACGAGACGGGCGTCCGGCGGGCACTCGGCGAGCAGCTCGCGCGGGACCAGGCTGCCGGCGTACAGGCAGACGGGGGCTGCGGCCAGGGTCCGGGCGCCGCGCACCGTGATCAGGTCGGCGGCGCCGGGGCCCGCGCCGATGAAGTACACGGTCATATCGTCTGATCCACCATTTCGGGGTCGGGCAGGTCGGGCTGGGAGTGCGGGTGGTCCGGGCGGTCCCGGTGCGGCTTGGTGACCGACCACTGGGTGACGGCCATCGCCTGGCGCCAGCCCGTGAAACCGCCGACCGGAACGGCGTGCGCGACGGCCAGTTTGACCAGTTCGCCGCCGTGCCGGCGGTAGCGGTCGGTGAGGACCGCCTCCGATTCCAGGGTGACGGTGTTGACCACGAGCCGGCCGCCGGGGGCCAGGGCCTCCCAGGCCGCGTCGAGCAGGCCCGGCGCGGTCAGGCCGCCGCCGATGAACACCGCGTCGGGCGCGGGGAGTCCGGCGAGCGCGCCGGGAGCGGAGCCGGTGACCACGCGCAGGCCGGGTACGCCGAGCGCGGCCGCGTTACGGGTGATCCGCGCGGCCCGCTCGGTCACCCGCTCCACGGTCACCGCCCGGCAGGAGGGGTGCGTGCGCATCCACTCGATGCCGATGGAGCCGGAGCCGCCGCCGATGTCCCACAGGAGTTCGCCGGGGGCGGGGGCGAGGGCGCACAGGGTGGCGGCGCGGACGTGGCGCTTGGTGAGCTGGCCGTCGTGTTCGTAGGCAGCGTCCGGGAGGCCGGGGGTCGCGCCGAGCCGGGGGGTTTCGGCGCGGGGGTCGCGGCGGCAGTCGACGGCGATCACGTTGAGGGGGTCGCCGGGCGGGTGTTCCCAGCTCTGGGCGAGGCCCTCGTAGGTGTCCTCGTCCTCGGATCCGAGCTGCTCCAGGACGCGCATCCGGCTGGGGCCGAAGCCCCGCTCTCGAAGCAGAGCGGCGATCTCGTTTGCGGTCAGTGCTCCGGCGCTCAGCACCAGCACCCGCCGGCCCTCGTACAGCGCGGCCGCGAGCCGGGCCACCGGGCGGCCGACCACGGTGACCACCTCGGTGTCCTCCAGCGGCCAGCCGAGGCGGGCGCAGGCGTAGGACACGGAGGAGGGGTGCGGGACGACGTGCAGGGTGCCGGGTCCGAGCTCCTCGGACAGGGCGCGGCCGATCCCGTAGAACATGGGGTCGCCGCTGGCCAGCACCGCGATGCGGCGGCCCGCGTGCTCGGCCATCAGCTTCGGCACGGCCGGGCGCAGCGGGCTGGGCCACGCCACCCGGACGCCACCGCACTCCCCGGCCGGGAGCAGGTCCAACTGCCGGGGCCCGCCGATCAGCACCTCGGCCCCGGCCAGCGCGGCCCGGGCGGGGGCGGTCAGGCCGTCCCAGCCGTCGGCGCCGAGACCGATGACGGAGACGGGGGCGGGGGGCGGTGCGGAGCTCACTGGGTGGACCTCGGGGTACGGAAGCGGGTGAACCCGCAGCCTACTGCTCCGACCGGGGACGTCCGGCGGGCGGGCCCCGGGGGTCGTCCCCTACCCGCCCTTCGCCCGTTCCCCGGGCTGCGCCCGGACCCGTTGCCGGGGGCCGGCCCCCGGACCCCCGCTCCTCAAACGCCGGAGGGGCTGAGTTTGGCCGGTGTCCGGGGCTGAGCCCCGGGGAACGGGTGAAGGGTGGCAGGGCCCCGCCGCGGGCCGGGGGCGGGAGTAGGGTTCGGGAGCGGTGGGCCGCTGGGGCCGCCGGGACGGGGGGAGTGGTCATGGCGGGGTGGACGGCCGGCCGGATTCCGGATCAGAGCGGGCGCGCGGCCATCGTCACGGGAGGCAACAGCGGGATCGGCTACGCGGCGGCCAGGGAGCTCGCGCGCCGCGGTGCCTCCGTGGTGCTGGCCTGCCGGAGCGCGGCCCGGGGGCACGCCGCGGAGGTGGCGTTGCGCGGTGAAGTTCCGGGTGCCGACGTGGAGTTCATGGAGCTCGACCTCGCCGATCTGGCCTCCGTGCGGGAGTTCGCGGCCGCGTACGGGCGGCGCAGGGGGACCCTCGACCTCCTCGTGAACAACGCCGGTGTGATGGCGCTGCCGTACGGCCGGACCGCCGACGGCTTCGAGACGCAGTTCGGGGTCAACCACCTCGGGCACTTCGCCCTCACCGGACTCCTGCTGCCCCGGCTCCTCGACGCCCCTCCCGGCGCCCGGATCGTCACCCTCTCCAGCAGCTTCCACGCCCTCGGGGACGTGGCCCACGAGGACCTGAACAGCGAGCGGGACTACCGCCGTTGGATCGCCTACGGACGCTCCAAGAGCGCGAACCTGCTCTTCACCCACGAGCTCGCCCGCCGTCTGGCGGCCGCCGGGTCCGGGATCGTCGCGGCCGCGGCCCACCCCGGCTACGCCGCAACCAACCTGCACGTGGGGGCGACCCCGCAGGCGGGCACCACCCTCACCTCACGGTTCACCGCCGCCGCCATCACCCTCGGGAACGCGATCGGCAACACCATCATCGCCCAGTCCGCCGCCTCCGGCGCGCTGCCCACCCTGTACGCGGCCACCGCGCCCGGGGTCCGGTCCGACGAGTTCATCGGGCCGCGGCTCGGCTGGCGCGGTGCGCCCGCCCGCTCCCGGCGGGCGAAATGGACCCTGGACGACAAGTCCGGCGAACGGCTCTGGGGTGCCTCCGAAAAGCTCACCGGAGTCTCGTACGCATCCCTATCGCGCTGTATCCCCGGCGGCTAACTTGCTACTTGCCAGTCACTTCAGGCTGGGTTCGCGTCGCGTCACGCCGCATCCCCTGGGAGAGCCATGCGCAGATCCGCCCTGCCCGTGCCCCTGTTGTTCCCGATGCTCGTCGCCCTGGCCGCCGCCCTCGCCGCGGCCCTCGTCGCCGCCCTCCTCGCCGCCCCGACCGCGCGGGCCGCGGCCGCCGCGGACGGTACCGTCCGGGCGGAGCGGCGTACGCCGGTCGTCCTCGTCCACGGCTTCGGGGACACCGCGGCCTCCCTCGACGGGCTGGAGGACCATCTGCACGCCCAGGGGTGGCTCTCCAGCGACCTCGCCGAATTCGGCTACGACTGGGCCGCCACCAACGATGCCAACGCCGCCCGCTTCGGCGCCTTCCTCACCGAACGGTTCGGCAGCCGCCCCGTCGACGTGGTCGCCCACAGCATGGGCTCGCTGCTCACCCGCAAGTACCTGAAGGACGGCGGGAGTTCCCGGGTCCGGGCCTGGGTCTCGCTCGGCGGGCCCAACCACGGGGCGGGGGACGCGGCCCCCTGCGGCCCCTTCGCCACCTTCTGCGACATCCACGCGGCCTCGCTCGCCGACATGACCCCCGGCAGCCCCTTCCTGAACTCCCTCAACGCGGGCGACGAAACCCCGGGCACCACCCGCTACACCACCATCAGCTCCACCTGCGACCAGCAGATCCCGCCCGGCGACAGCCGCGCCCCGCGCTCCACCGAGCTGGCGGGAGCCGTCAACCACGTCCTGCCGGTGGGCGACAGCGGCTGCCCCTCGCACTACGGGCTGCTCGGCAACGACTGGGTGCGCCGGCAGATCGTCGCCGAGTTCTCCAAGGACCCGGTGAGCGAAGTGGAGCTGAAGACGGGGCCGTTCAGGATCACCGTCGACTCGGCCCGGTTCACCTCCACCGGCGAGAGCGGGCCCGAGCTGTACGACGGCCTCACCCTCACCACCGACGGGACCGCCCGCTCCCTCTGGCACCGCGACCGGTCCGGAGCCACCGCCTTCCCCGACCACGACCCGTGGTTCGGGCTCGACGACTCCGCCCGCAGCCAGGTCTTCAGCGGCCGGGCGACCGTCACCGCCTACCTCACCGACGCCGACTACACCGCCGGGAACAACGACGACGTGATGGCCGCCGGCCGCGTCCACTGGGATCCGGCGCTCGGCTTCGGCCGGTTCACCGCCCGGATGTCCGGTGTGGACGGCGGCGAAGCCTCCGTCACCTACACCGTCACCCCGGTGCTGGGCGTCCCCGCCTGCCGGGTCCGCGTGGACCAGGCGGAGCTGACCTACTTCGACGACGGCACGACCCGCCCCGCGCTCTACGGGGACATCGCGGTCCGGACCGGCGACGGTGCGCGCACCGCCGTGTGGTCGCGCTCCGGCTCCGACCCGTCGACCTTCCCCAACCGCGGCAACCGCACCGACCCGGACCCGTACTTCTACCAGCGCGTCGGCTCGGGGACCACGTACGGGCCCGGCCCGTTCGAGATCGGCGTCTTCCTCTGGGACTACGACGCCTCCTCGGCCGACGACCTGGTCGCCCGGGGCACCGTGGCCTGGGATCCGTACACCGACCAGCCGGGGACCCGTACGAGCGAGTTCCGCGGGGACGACGGCGGGCACGTGAAGGTCACCTGGACCGCCCTCTGCCCCTGATCCGGCGACGGTCCGGACGGGGGCCGGAGGGAGGCCGGACGGGGGCCGGACGGTGCTCCGGACGGGGGCGCGCCCCGGTATGAGCCCGTCCGCCCCCGACGAGCCTCCGGGCGCCCCGTCCGGGACCTGACCGGGCCGCCCCGTCCGCGCCCACACTCTGCGGCATGGACGACGACGCAACGGACAACCACCTACGTACCACCGGCCCGCACACCGAGAACCGTGCAGAAGACCGCCCCGGGGACCGCCCCGAAGACCGCCCCGAGGGCCACGCCGGGGACCATGCCGTGGTCCTCGGCGCGGGCCTGGCCGGGCTGCTGGCCGCGCGCGTGCTCGCGATGCGGTTCCCCCGGGTCACCGTGATCGAGCGGGACGAACTGTCGCAGGACGGGCCGGTTTTCAGGGCCGGCATACCCCAGTCCCGGCACACGCACGTCCTGTGGTCGCGGGGCGTGGAGCTGATCGAGCGGATGCTGCCGGGGATCACCGGCAAGCTGCTGGCCGCGGGGGCGGTCCTCCTCGACACCCCCCGCGATTTCCTCTGGCTGAGCCCCGCCGACTGGTTCGGGCCGGTTCAGGGGGCCAGGGTGCTCCTCGCGAGCCGGGAGCTGCTGGACTCGACGGTGCGCGGGGAGGTGCTGCGCAACCCCCGCGTGCGGATCCGGTCCGGTGCGACGGCCGCCGGACTCCTCGCCGGGCCGGACGGCCGCACGGTGACCGGTGTGCGACTGCGCGACGGCGAGCGGCTGGCCGCACGCCTCGTCGTCGATGCGACCGGCCGCACCTCGAAGGCGCCCGCCTGGCTCACCGAGATCGGCCATCCGGCGCCCGCGGTCACCCGCTACGACTCCCATCTCGGGTACACCAGCCGCTACTTCGAGATCCCGGAAGATCCGAACCGGAGCTGGCAGGGCGTGTACGTCCAGGGCCGGCCGGACCTTCCGCGCGGCGGGGTGCTGATGCCGCTGGAGGGGAACCGCTGGCTGGTGACCCTGGTCGGCAACGGCGAACACGCCCCGCCCGTGAAGGCGGAGGAGTTCCTGCCCTTCGCGCGGAGCCTGCGCAGCCCGGCGCTGTACGACGCCATCCGGGACGCGACCCCGCTGTCCGCGCCCACCGCCTTCCGGAACACGGCGAACGAATGGCGCCACTACGAGCGCCTGGAGCGCTGGCCGGACGGCTTCCTGGTCCTCGGCGACGCCGGCTGCCGCTTCAACCCCGTGTACGGGCACGGGATGACGGTCGCCGCGCTCGCCGCGGAGGCCCTGGCCAAGGAGATCCGCACCCTGGACCCGGAGCGGATCGCCGCGGCCTCGCGCCGGATCCAGCGCCGGACCAGCACGGTGGCCGCCGTGCCCTGGCAGATCGCCACCAGCGAGGACCTGCGGTACCCGGTGACGGAGGGGCCGCCGCCGGACCGGGCCACGCGGATCCTGCAGCGCTACATGTCCTGGGTGATGGCGGGGGCCAACGTCGACCGGACGATCGCCGCCCGCTTCTTCGGCGTACTGTCGCTGACCCGCCCGCCGGGCACCCTCCTGGACCCCGTCACGATGCTCCGCGTCCTGTCCAAGCGCCACCTCCCGGCCGACCCGGACACCACCGCCTACCCGCCGCACCACCGCGCGCCATCGGAGCGGGGGGCACGCCGCAGCGCCTAGTGCTGTGACCGGGCCGTCCAGTCCGCCTAGGATCGTCCCGTGATCGCCGAGATGCAGTGCGTGGTGCTGGACTGACGCGGACCTGGACGCGGCCCACACGGAGGTGCTGGCCTGCGGCGGCACCCTGCTGGACGGGGACCGGGCGGGCGAGGGCTGGCGGGTCTACGCCGATCCGGCCGGGCACCCGTTCTGTCTGGTGCGCCACTGACCGGCGGGCCCCTCCCAACCCCCCGCCCACCCCCGCCGCTCAGCTCCGGCAGGTCACTTCGACGGGGTGAGCTGCACCGTCGTCAGGGCCCCGCCCGCGGCCTCCTTCACCACCGTGAGCCGGGTCCCGGTGTCCGGGACCTTGACTCCGAGCTGTGGCAGCTGCGCGTTCCAGTACGTTCCGTGGCGGTCGTCGAAGACCGGTACGCCGCTGCGGGCCGGGATCACGGTCGGTGCGCCGGCCTTGTGCAGGACGATCCGGTCGCTCCTGCCGAGGGAGAAGGGGGCGTCGAAGGTCTGCGCACGCGCGTTGAGGAGCGTGCCGTCCGTGTGGGTGAGCGGCTCGGGGCGGGAGTCGACGGGCAGCAGCATGCCGCCGCCGGGATGCGCCTTGGTGGTGTTGTCGCTGTAGGCCGTGTCCCAGAGCCAGACCAGCACGCCCTGCTGGTAGGGGTAGAACTCCACCTTGTCGCCCGTGAAGCCGAAGTTGTACGGCCCCGTCCGCAGCAGGCCGCCGTAGCCGGTGTAGCGGCGGTTCTCCGCGAAGTACGCCCGCGGGTGCTGCTCGCTGCCCGTGCGGCCCTCCGTACGGGACCACTTGACCGCCGTCCAGCCGTTCGCGCCCTGCTCCGCCCCGTCGCGCAGTAGTACCCGGCCGTCCTCGCCGGCCGTGATGCGGATGTCGTCGAAGGTGACGCCCTTGCCGTGGGTGTTGCTGTCGGAGGTGACCCGCAGCCTCAACTGCACCTGCTTGCCGTCGAACTGGGTCAGCGGGATCGAGAGCTGCGTCCAGCCGGCCGATGTGCCGGAGATGCCCTTCGCCCCGATCGGCGCCGCGTCCACCGTGCCCGGCAGCGCCGTCCAGGCGGCTCCGCCGTCCGTGGAGGCCTCCACCGTCAGGTAGTCGAAGTCCTGCTCGATGTCGTACCAGACCCGGGCGTCCAGGCGGGCCGGTGTCCCGGCAGCGACCCCCGAGAGGTCCACGGTCCGCGCCAGGGTGTTGTCCATGAAGTCACCCGTACCGCTCCACCACTGGCTGCCGCCCTCGTACGGGTCGACCAGTTCGGTCGTGGTCACCGACGGCGGCAGGTGCACCAACAGGGCCTGCGGATCCTCGGTGTTGTAGCCGGACACCCCGAGCGTGGCCCGCGTGGTGCGGCCCGCATCGGCCTCGGTGTACTGGAGCCAGCCCAGCTGCAGCTTGCTCCAGGGGTCGAGGTCGCCCGGGAACTCGCCCGTGGAATTGCGGCCCTTGCCCAGGTAGGACGCCGAGGACATCAGGGACCAGAAGTTGACGCCGTTGTCCCCGTCCGAGCTGTACAGGTCGGGCAGGCCCAGATCGTGGCCGAACTCGTGCGCGAAGAGGCCCGCGCCGCTGTTCTCCCCGCCGGTCAGGTAGTCCCCGGCCCAGATGCCGGTGTCGCCGACGGGGGTGCCGCCCGCCTTGTTGCCCTCCGGGCCCGCGCTCCCGGCCTGGTTCCAGTAGGCGAACCAGCGGTGCGCCCACACGGCGTCCTTGCCCTGCGTACCGCCGCCCCAGGTGCCGTCCTTGCCCGCGTGGACGACGACGAGGTGGTCGAGGTAGCCGTCCGGCTCGTCGAAGTTGCCGTCGTGGTCGGCGTCGTAGCGGTCCCACACGTCGTACTCGGCGAGCTGCGCCTTGATCTGTTCGGCCGTACGGCCCTTCGCGCGCTCGGAGCGGTACCAGGAGTCCGTGGCGTCCCGGATCATGTCCCAGTTGGTCCGGCACTGGCCGGACTCGGAGCAGTTGTCGGTGCCGTAACGGGCTTCGTTCCAGGGCAGTTTGACCCAGTCGGTCACCATGCCGTCCATGTCGTACCGGCCGGAGGACTGGAGCCGGTAGTAGGCGCGCAGGGACGCCGACTGCGGGTCGGTGGAGAAGAACTGCTTCTGGTAGAAGGACCGGTCGAAGTCCTTGCGCCACAGGGTGTGGTTGTCGTCCGCGGCCGGCTTGCCGATCGTGTTGTGCGCCGGGCCGGGGGCGCCGCCGAAGCGCGGCTTGCCCTCGAACTCCGTGGTGTTGTCCACCTGGTCGCCGAACTCGGCCAGGATCACGAAGACCTTGTCCTGGCGTTCCCGGGCCAGTTCGACGTACCGCTTGCCGATCTTGGCCTGGCGCGGGAGCCTGCCGTCGGCCCCGGCGCGCAGGCCGCCGGGGCGGCCCGCGGCCACCTCTTCGAGGGCCTGGCGGCGAAGGGCCTGCCGCTGGAGTTCGAGGGGGGCGGGCGGCGGGGCGGCCCGATCGGTCTGCTGCTGCCCGGCGGGCGCCTGCGCCGGGGTCGGGGGTGCGGTGGCGGCGAGCGCGGGGGCGGCGAGGAGGGCGAGTGATATCGCCGCTCCCACCGCAGCGAGTCTGCGCAAGATGGCTGGCCTTTCTGGGAGTTCCGGTCGGTCGGGTTGGCCGGAGCGGGAGTAATATTTCACATGTGACAGGTGATTGATAGGTGTGGGAGAGGGCGACGGGAGCGGGCAGCGGGAGGGCAACGGGAGTGGAGCGGGAGGGCGGCCGGGACCTGCTCCCCGGCCCTCCGAACTCGACGTTCCGCGGGCCCCGTTCACCGCGCGGCGCTATCGTGCCCAGCGGGGGCGACGGTGCGAGGGGGCGGAACCGCGATGCGATTTCTGTTTGTGCACGGCACGGGGGTGCGGCGCGAGCGCCACGACATGCTCTTCGCCCTGGTCCGGGACCGGCTGACCGCCCGGTTCCCCGGGGCCGTAGTCGACTCCTGCTTCTGGGGAGAGCGGTTCGGGGCCACCCTGAGCGCCCAGGGGCGCTCGGTGCCCGGACTGGGCGCCGACGGCGCGGCCCCCGGCGCGGACGAGGAGGAGATCGCCGAGTGGGGGCTGCTGGTAGCCGACCCGCTCTGCGAGCTGCGGGTCCTGGCGGAAGCGGGCTGGGAGTCCGGAAGCGACGGCCGCCCCGACGGCGATCCCGGCGGTCCCGGTGCTCCAGGCGATCCCTACGATCCCGACGGTGACGGCTTCGCCATGCCCGGCGTGCAGTCCGCGGGAGACCGCGTGCTGGACCTGCTCGCCGCGGTCTCCGGGGTCCCCGACGGCGGCGAACAGGCCGCACTGCTCCGCGGCACCGGCCTCGCCGCCGGATTCCCCGCCGCCCTGGAGACCGTCTCCCGCTCCGCCGAGGCCGCCCGCGCCGGGGCCCGGGCCACCGGCGAGGCGCAGGCCCGGGAGCTGGCCAAGGCCCTGGCCCGCGCGGTGACCGCCGCCGCGCTCGCCTCGGCCGGAGCCGAGGCCGACTGCACCGGAACCGAGCGCGACCGCCTGGTCGAGCTGATCACCGTCCGGCTCGGTGGCGACGCCCGGGTCCCCGGCGCCCGCGCCGCCGCGGTGCTCGGCCGGCTCGCGATGCGCGTCACCACCCAGCCGCTCCTCAACGCCTGGCGCGGCTCCCTCACCGTGGGGGCCACCCCCGCCCTCGGCGACATCCTGCGCTACCAGGCCCGGGGCGCCGACCTCCGCGCGTTCCTGCACGATCGGATCACCGCCGAGCCCGGCCCCACCGTCCTCATCGGCCACAGCCTCGGCGGCATAGCCCTGGTGGACCTCCTCGCCCTCGCGGCCGCCCGCGGCGAGCCGGTGCCCGGGGTCGAACTGCTCGTCACCGTCGGCTCCCAGGCCCCCTTCCTCCACGAGCTCGGCGCGCTGGCCGGGATCGTCCCGGGCACCAAGCTCCCGTACGCCTTTCCGCGCTGGCTCAACGTCTACGACCGCCAGGACGTGCTCTCCTACCTCGCCGAGCCCGTCTTCCCCGGCGACCCGCGCGTCAGCGACCAGGAGATCGGCAGCCGCCAGCCCTTCCCGGCCTGCCACAGCGCCTACTGGAAACAGGACTCCCTCTACGCACGCATCGAACGGGCGGTGGCCGAAGCGGAGATCGGGTGAATCCCCTCGGCCTCCTGCCCGCCGAACTGGGGCCGCGCACCTTCGCGCTCGTCGCCGGGGTGGAGAGGTACGAGATCAGCCGCCACTGGAACCTGCGCGGCCCGGCCCGCGACGCCCTGCGCTTCGCCCGCTGGCTGACCGGACCGGGAGGGGTGCCGCCCGGCCACGTAAGACTGTTGCTGTCCCCGCTCGACGACCCCGACTCCCTCGACTGGTCGGCCTCCGCCGGTCTGGAAGCCCTGCGCGGCACCCACCGCCCGGCGACGGAGGCCAACACGAAGACGGTGCTCTTCCACGAACTCCCCGCATGCGACGGAGACTTGCTCGTGATCTTCTGGGCGGGACACGGCTACACGGAACCGCTCCGCGGTGACCTGATGCTGCCCTCCGCGGACGCCCGGGCCGGCCAGATCCTCCACCTCAACCTCGACTCCGCGCTGCGCTGGTGGCGCACCAGCCTGGTCCGGCGCGAGATCTTCCGCCACCAGGCCGCCCTGGTGGACGCCTGCCGGGTCGACGCACCCCGCGAGGCCCGGTGGAACTTCGGGGCCAACGACTACGGCGGCGGCACCACCGTCCCGGGGCGGCGCCAGTTCCGGCTGTACGCCTCCCGCGAGGGCGAGGCCGCGAAGAACGACGCCGAACGCGGCGCCGGCCGCTTCACCGAGGAACTCCTCGCCGAACTCGGCGAACGCCCGGTGCGCGAGGCCGTCTCCGGTCTCGCCGGCACCGCCCGCTCCATCCACCGGACCTTCCTGGGCCTGCGCGAACGCGGCGAGGGCTGGCAGCTCCCGCAGTTCATCGTGGACCGCAACTGGGACGCCTCCTCCTTCCTCGACGACGAGGTCCCCGGGCTGGCGCCGCCGACCGCGGGCCGCCTCGACCAGAGCGCCTGGGACGGGCTCGGCGAGCTCTTCCAGGACCGCGACCTGCCGCGCTGCGCCCACGAGGCGTACCTGTGGGCGTTCAAGGCGGCCGGCTGCGCGGCCCCCGCCCGGGGCGGCCTGCCCGGCGACAGCCTCCTGGAGGTCGCCCAGGACCTCGACGAACGCCATGGCGGGCCGGCCGGGATGCCGCTCGCGGTGCCCTTCGTACGATTCCTCGGGGAACAGGGCGCGGCGGGCGACGAGCGGTGGGCCGCCCGGGCGCGCGACTGGGTGCGCGCCACCCGCGAACGCCTCGGCCTGCCCGCGCTGCCGCCCCCGCCCCCGCCCGCGCGCAGGACGGCCCTGCACGTGCGCCTGGAGACGCCGCCGGGCGGCGAGGGCGGGTTCCTCGCCCGGATGTGGCTGCGCCGGGAGGCGACCGAGCACGTCTGGGAATCGGAGGGCGAGCCGGTCCGGCTGGACGCGGTACGGGACGCACTCGTACGGCAATTGGCTCTCACGGCGCAGGCGCTGGGTGCCGAGGCGCAGGCCGGTCGGCCGTCCGGTGCGGTGGAGCGGATCGAGTTCCACGTGCCGTACGAGCTGCTCGACCTGGACTTCGACCAGTGGCCGGTTCCGCGTGGCCCGGGCGGGCGGAACCGGCCCCTCGGGGCGCTCTACCAGGTGGTGGTGCGCTGCCCGCAGGAACGCGAGGACAGCGGCGCCGAATGGCGCGGCAAATGGCGCTGGCTGTGGGCCCAGGGCGGTCGGCACCCGGAGGCCGTCCGCGTGGTGGCCGACGCGGACGCGGACGACGGGCTCGGCATGGAGCTGGGCGCGGGACCGGCGCCCGCGTGCGTACTGGCCCAGACCCGGGCCGGGGCGCGGACCTCCGCGGTGGTGGAGGCGGTCCTGGAGGGCGGTGTCCCGGTGGCCCTCTGGCACCGCGGCCCCGCTCCGGCGGGCACCGACCGGGCCGGAGCGGCCCAGGTGCCGTCGCAGACGGCTCCGGGCGGCCCCGCGTACGCCGGGGGTGCCGGTCCGGGCGGCTCCGCGGGCGACCTGCTCGATCTGCTGATCCCGGCCGGTGAGGACGGGCGGCCGCCCGACCCCGGCGCGCTCGACGTGCTCGCGCTGCCCGCCCGCGTGCGCGCGGTGCGCCGGGCGGCGGCCGTCGCGGGCGCGGGCGCCCCCGGAGGCGATCGCCGACAGCCGCCGGGGGGAGACCGGTTGGTCCTCTTGTGGGACGATCCCGACGACACCCTCACCCTCCGGTCCCTGGCGTGAACCCGATCCCGATCCCGATTCAGATCCCGAACCCGAACCCGATCCGGATCCCGTTCCCGCTCCCGACTTCGCATCCGCACCGATCCCGATGAACGCGCGCGCGGCGACGGCCCGCGACACCGACGATGGAGGCAGAGGCTGTGGTGAAGGACTGGTGGCTGTACCAAGGCACCGGCGAGGCCGCCGAGCGCCGGGCCAGGCTGGAGGCGGGACCGCCACCGCCCTGGCGCGATTTCAAGGGGGTCCCCGATCCGGGGTACGCGCCCCCCGGCTGCGCGGGGCCGGCCTGGGAGCGCACCTGGCGGCGCGGCGAGGGCTACGTCCCCGACGAGCTGGAGAAGGACGTGGTCAACACGGCCCTGCACCTGCGCCGGCCGCTGCTGATCACCGGAAAACCGGGAGTCGGCAAGTCCACGCTCGCCTCCAGCATCGCCGCCGACCTGGGCCTCGGACCGGTACTGCACTGGCCGGTCACCAGCCGCACCGTCCTGCGCGACGGCCTCTACCTCTACGACGCCATCGGACGGCTCCAGGAGGCCGGGCTGGAGCAGATGCGGACGCCCGGAGCCGAGCCGCCCGCGGTCCGCGCCCAGGCCGCCGCCTCCGTCACGGCCACCGGCTCGGCCGCCGCATCGGTCGCCGCCCCCGCCCACGGCGCCTCCGGGGGCGGCCCGTCCATCGCCCGCTACCTGCGCCTCGGTCCCCTCGGCACGGCCCTGCTGCCCCAGGACCGCCCCCGCGTCCTGCTCGTGGACGAGATCGACAAGAGCGACATCGACCTCCCCGGAGACCTCCTCACCGTCTTCGAGGACGGCGGCTTCGTCATCCCCGAGCTCGCCCGGCTCGCCAAGGAGGCCCCCACCGTCGCCATCGGCACCGACGACGACACGGATGAGGCCGTCCGGATCACCCAAGGCCGCGTCCAGTGCCGGTACTTCCCCATCGTCGTCCTCACCAGCAACGGCGAACGCGATTTCCCGCCCGCCTTCCTGCGCCGCTGCGTCCGCCTCCACCTGGACCCGCCGGACCCCGACAAACTCGCCCGCATCGTCCGCGGACGGCTCGGCGTCGACATCGAGAACAGCGACGAGTACCGCGATCTGGTCCAGAGCTTCCTGGAGCGCGCCGAGGACGGCGACCTCGCCACCGACCAGCTCCTCAACGCCATCCAACTGCGCCTGGCCGGCGCCTGGTCCGCCCCCGGAGACCGCCAGCGCTTCCTCGACACCGTCATGCACCACCTCACCGGGCCCTCCGCGTGATCGAGAAGCTCCTCGCCGCCCTGGCCGAAGGCGCCGAGGACAACGGCCCGCGCCCCGGGCTCGGAGCGGAGGAGATCGCCGACATCCTGTGGCTCGCCACCCGGGTGGACGCCGCCGCCCCCCGGCCTGATCCCCCCGGGACGCCCCCGGCCGCCGAACCCGGACCGGCGCCGGACGACACCGGGCCACCCGCCAAGGCGCGCGGCGGTGCAGTCGAACCGGGAGTCCAGTACTTCCCCGCGGCCACCCCCGCCCCCGGCCCCGCCCCCAAGGGCCCCGCCGAGCCCGCCGCAGGCCGGGCCGGTGGAGGCGCCTCCACCGGCGCGCCCGCGCCGGCCGCACGCCGGGGCACCGCGGTGCGGCTGCCGCGCGCCGCCACCCTCGACGACCCGCTCGCCCTGATGCGCGCCCTGCGCCCGATCGGCCGCCGCAGCATCGGCGGGCCGGGGGAGGAGCTGGACGAGCAGCTCACCGTCGAGCGCAGCATCGAGCGGATGGTGCTCACCCCGGTCCTGCGGCCCGCCGAGAGCCGCTGGCTGGACGTGGCCCTGGTCGTCGACTCCCACCACTCGATGCTGCTCTGGTCCGACCTGGTGGACGAGGTGCGCGGACTCCTCACCCGCAGCGGGGTCTTCCGCGACGTACGGACCTGGCGGCTCACCGGCACCGGCCCCGGCGGCGTGCCCACGATCGCGCACCACCGCGACAGCCCGCCCCGCAACCCCCGGGAACTGGTCGACCCGGCGGGACGCCGACTGATCCTGGTGCTCTCCGACACGGTGGCCGGCGGCTGGCGCGAAGCCCCGCTGCGCGGCGTGCTCCGGCAGTGGTCGGCGCACAACGCGGTGGCCGTACTGAACGTCCTGCCCGAGCGGCTCTGGACGCGCGGGGCGGTCCGGCCGGTCCCCTTCGCCGTCCGAGCGGACCGGCCCGCGGCGGCCACCCGCTCCTGGCAGCGGGTCCCGATGACCCGGCGGGCCCGCGGCGGCGGGGCGGTGATCCCGGTCGTCGGCATCGCCTCCGGGAGCCTGGCCCGGCTGGTGCGCGTGGTGTCCGGCGACGGCCGCTGGCGCCGCCTCGCCTGTCTGCGCCTCGATGCGGAACCCGCGCGCGGAGCCTCGTACGCGACCCCACCGGAGAGCCCGGCGCTCCTCCGGGACCCGCTGGAGGCGGTGGAGCGCTTCCGCGCGAGCGCCTCGCCGACCGCCCAGCGCCTCGCCGACCACCTGGCCGCCGTACCGCTCACCCTGCCCGTGATGACCCTCGTACGGCGCTCCCTGCTGCGGGAGTCCGAACACGGCCACCTCGCGGAAGTCGCCCTGGGCGGGCTGCTCGCTCCCTGGGACGGCGAACAGCCCGCCGAAGCGGTCCAGTTCGAGTTCCTGCCGGGCGTACGCGAAGCCCTCCTCGGGTCCCAGCTGCGCGGCGACGTGGCCGCCGTACGGGAGCTGGTGCGGCGGCGCGTCTGGGAGTACATGTCCCACACGCGCGGCACCGGCCGCGACTTCACCGCGATCCGCCGCGGAACCAGGAGCGCGGGACGCCGCGAACTGGCCCCGGACGCCATGCCGTTCGCCATCGCCACCGGGCCGGTGTCGGGGCTGGCCGACCGGGTGGTCCGGGTCCGCTTCGAGACGCAGGGGGAACCGCAGGCGGTGGGACTGCTCCTGTCGCCCCGACTGGTCCTGACGGTCGGCGAGTCGGCGCAGAACCAGCGGACGAGCGCCACCGCATGGGTCCGGGCCGGGGAGCAGGAGTTCCTCTGTCAGCAGGCATGGGGAGACGGAGCGGCGCCCCAAGTGCTCCTGCTCGCCTCCGGGGTGGACCTGGTGGACCCCGCGGACTGGACGGAGCCGGCCTGGGCGGAGGGGTTCGCGGCCCCGGGGGACAACCTCGTCGTGGACGGCTCGACCGACCAGGGCGAGGCGGTGCCCCTGACCGGCGAGGTCCTCCCGTACGAGGGGGAACGCAACGGGGAACTCGTCCGGCTCTCCGCCGAACCGGAGGCCTGGAGCCACTACGCGGGCTCGCCGGTCTCCTACGACGGACTGGTGGTGGGCATCGTGCACAGCGTGCTGCCGGACCGGATGGTGTTCCTGACGGGACAGGCGCTGCGGGAACAGCCCGGATTCCGCGAGGTCGTGGCGGCGCACGCGCAGGCCGGCAACGAGCGGTCCGGTATCTGCATGGCACTGCGGCTCCACGTCGCAGTGGGCCCGGTGGGCCGGTCGGCGGAGGAGGAGCTGATCACGCTGCTCTCCCGGATCCGTGCGGGTTCGGGCGGCGCCGGGCTCATCGTCCGCGGCGAGGACGGGGTCCTGATGGTTCCGCTGGCCGACCCGGGCGCCCTCGGCCGGGCCGGGCTCACCCTGGCCGCACTCCCGGAGGCCCTGGCACGGCTGCGCGGCGGCTCCGGGGAATGGGAGACCGTCCTGTTCGCCGCCCTGACCGCCGGGGAGTTCACGCTGGACCAGCAGGGGGTGCGGGGTCCCGCGGCGGACGAAGCCCTGGCCCTGGTCCACCGGAGCGACCTCGTGGAGCGGCAGAGCGGCTTCGGCACGGCGGGGACCGTCCTCGTCGTCAACGGTGATTCGCTGCGCCGTATCGGCGGGCTGGCAGCCCTGACGGCGGAGTCCGACCGTCCCGCCGCGGTGGCGCGGGCGCTGGCCGATGCCGAGTTGAGCATCGACGAGCCGGGAATCGGCTGGCCGCGGTGCGGACATCAGGGCGCGGCAGAGGTACCGGGCGGGTGCATCGGCATCCGGCTGCCGGGGAGCGGACGCTGCCTCCTGCACGCGAGCGTTGCAGAGCGGACCGGCTACCTCGATGCCCTGCGTCCGGGAGCCGATGTGGACCTGCGGGGAACCACCTTCGCCGACGATCTGCTCGATCGGCTCCTGCTCGCCCTGCGGGAGCCTCCGACGGGCCGTGTGCGGCTGGGGTCGGCCGCGTTCGACCGGGCGAGGTTCGCCACCGACTGGGGCACGTACGGTGCGGAGTTCGAGGGCCCGGCCGTCTTCGACCGGGCCGCCTTCGAGGGCCGGGCGGACTTCTCCGCGTCCCGGTTCCTGGACCGGGTCTCCTTCGGCCGGACGGTGTTCCGGCGCGACTGCGGGTTCGGCGCGGGAGTCTTCGACGGCGAAGCCCGCTTCGCCGCAGCGGATTTCGGCGGCACGGTGGATTTCACCGATGCCGTGTTCGGGGGAGGCATGGACCTGGCCCGGGCCGAACTGTGGGGCAGGGCGCAGGTGGACCGGATGCGGGTGCTGGGCGACGCGCGGTTCGAGCGGACGCTCTTCCATGCCCGTACCGACTGGAGGCTGAGCAGCTTCGCGGGGCCCGCCTCCTTCGCCGACGCAGTATGGGCATCGACCGTCCAGTTCGACGAGGTCCGCTTCATGGAGCGGGCCTCCTTCGACCGGGCCGTCTTCGCGGACCGGGCATCCTTCGCGTCCACGGGGTTCGCCGACCGGGTGACGTTCGCCGATGCGGACTTCGCGGGGCGGGCCTCCTTCTCGGACGTGACGTTCGTGCATCCCGGAGCACTCCCCGAGGCGTGGCTGCCCTACGTGCCGCCGTCGGGTCCCGCCACGTTCACCGTGGGAGGCCCCGACGGAGCAGGAAGAACAGGCTAGGGCCGAAATTGAGGGCGGCCAGGGGGCTCTGGACGCGTTGCTCGACCGCCAGCAGGCGGTCCTCGCCCAGGCTGCGCTTGAGGCGGCCGCTGCGCATGTTGGACACCGAGAGCTTGTCCTCGACCTGCAGGCCGGATTGCGCGAACTGCTCCACGACGGTGTCCGGATGGTGGTTGACGAAGGGGATGCCGCCCTCGGCCGCCTTCTCGGCGGAGCGGATGTCCACGGGGTCCCGCGGGATGCCGCGCAGCCGCTTGGCGTAGCGCAGCTTGTTCAGCATGTGCGCGGAGTTGGCCACCTCGATCAGGGCGCGGCCGCCGGGCTTCAGGACGCGCGCGATCTCGCGCAGCGTGGGGCCGGGGTCGGGAAGGTGGTGCATGACGCGGATCATGGAGACGAGATCGGCCGATCCGGTGTCCAGCGGCAGGTGGCCGGGGCGCATCTGGTGCGCCGTGATCCCGGGATGGTCGGCCAGCAGCCGCCCGGCGATCGCCACGTGCTTGGTGCTCGGGTCGCACATCATGACCCGGTCCGCGTACTCCTTGAGGACCGGGCTCAACCGCCCGAACCCGCCGCCGACTTCGCAGACCAGCTCGTAACGGCGGCCGCCGATCAGCCGTTTGACGGCGGCTATCTCCGCCGCGTGTTCGTAGTCGCGCCCCTGCCAGTAGGCGACGTAGTCCTCCGACTCGTCGTCGTACTGGTCGCCCCGTGCCGCTTCGCCGTCATTCATGTGCGCCCCCCGATGTGCGTGTGGGGCGCATCATCTCGGCGGAGCGAGGGAGGAGGCAACGGCTCCGGTGTGCGGATGCTGCGCGGATTCCCGGGCGCGGGGCCGACGGCCCCGCGCCCGGACCGGATCAGGCCGTGGGCGGTACCCGTCCCGGGCGGCCCGCGCCGCGGGTCAGGCGGTAGCCGCCGATGCCCGCGAGGCCCGCGAGCAGGCCGCCGGCCGCCGTCCAGAGCCAGCGGTCCGACCACCAGGTGCCCGACCAGCCGTCGGCCGGAGCGACGGTGGACGCCGTGCCCGCGCCGGGGACGAGCGGCACGGCCAGGGCGTTGTCGGCCGCGTAGGCGCCGCCCACGTCCTCGGCCTCCGCCCGCAGGCGGGCCCGTACGGGCTGGCCGAGGTCCTCCGGAGCGAGGTCGGTGACCGTGAGCCGGATGTAATAGGCGCCCGGCAGCGGGTCGTTGGCCCACTGGTCGGCGCCCGAGCGGACCGGGCGCAGGGTGCAGGACAGGTCGAGGGTCGCCGCGTCCTTGGCGGCCGTGCCGGTCTGCGTGCCGTACGTGCAGGGCTGGCGGCGGCGCAGACCGTCGTACACGTCGAGCTGCCACGTGGAGGCCGAGTGCCGGCCCGCCGCGGCGGGCAGGGTGACCGAGGCCCGGACGGTGGCGCGCTGCCCCGAGTCCAGCGGGAGCACCCAGTAGAGGTAGTCGCCGGTGGAGGCGTCGGCCGTGGCCCCCTGCCCCAACTGGAGCGGCGTGGCGGTACGGAAGGCGGTGCCGGCCTCGGTCGGAGCCTGCCCGCCGCCGCTCGGGCTCGGCGACGGCGAGGCCGCCACCACGAGCAGGCCGCCGCCCACGAGCAGGGCGGCGGTCAGTGCGCGCCGCACGGGCCGCACGGGCCGCATGGGGCGCACGCGCAGGCCGGGCAGGCCGGGCAGGCCGGTGGCCGGGGCATCGTCGGGTTCACGTCTCAGGGCACTCATCAGTTGGTCCTCCAGACCGCGATACGCCAGCGGGAGACCCAGCCCCACACCAGCCCGGCGAGCAGGCCGGTCAGTGCCAGTACGCCGATCAGCCACCAGCCGCGTCCCAGACCGAAGGAGGCCACGTCGGAGGCCTCGTCCGGACCGTCCACCACGTCGATGGTCAGCTCGACCGGCATGCCCGGGGTGGTCTTGACCGTGGCGGGTGCCGAGAAGGAGTTGCTGACCTGGAGGCACACGGTCTCGGCCGGCTCCTCGTCGTCCGCGCTCCCGGCCTTCGGATAGCGCAGCCCGGACGAGATCAGGTCGGTCCGTCCGTCACCGGCTTCCTGACCGCGCACGATCTCCCGGCCGCTGAGCGTCGTGGCGCGCAGCAGCACGCCGTAGTCGTTGTTCACGGCGCGGTCGGCCCCGATGCTGACCGAAGCCCGCAGTTCCCGGCCCGGAGCCACGGAGACCCGGTACCAGCGGTGCTCCCCGAAGCTCTCGCGGTCGCTGTAGAGACCGGGCTTCAACTCCGGTGCTCCCGTGCACTGCTTGGCACCCTCGGTGGCCACCGGATTGACCACCGGAGTCGCCGCACGGCCGACCAACTGCCGAACCCTGCCCGACAGTTCGGCCGTGTGCTGGACGGAGGTGTACGTGCCTCCGGTGGCCTCGGCGATGCAGATCAGCTGGTCGCGGGTCTTGGCGTCGGGCACGAGCCCGAGGGTGTCGATGACCAGGTGGATCCCCTGGGCCGCGATGTCCCGCGCCACTTCGCAGGGATCGAGCGGGGCGCAGGTGTCCTCGCCGTCGGTGATGAGCACGATCCGCCGGGTGGCGTCGCCGCCCTTCAGGTCCTCGGCCGCTCCCAGCAGCGCGGGCCCGATGGGCGTCCACCCGGTGGGGGCCAGCGTGGCGACCGCCGTCTTGGCCTCGGTCCGGTCCAGGGGGCCGACCGGGTAGAGCTGCTTGGTGTCCTTGCAGCCGAGGTTCTTGTCGGGGCCGGGATAGTTGGCGCCCAAAGTCCGTATGCCGAGCCGCACTTCCTCGGGCACCGCGTCCAGTACCTCGTTGAAGGCCTGTTTCGCGGCGGACATCCGCGTCTGCCCGTCGATGTCCTGCGCGCGCATCGAGCCGCTGACGTCGAGCACCAACTCGACCTTGGGCGCTTCCTTGGCCACCGGTTCACCGGCGGCGGCACCTGCCGGGAACAACCCGGCAGCGAGGGTGACGAACAGGCCGCACGCACTGGCCCTCACCCATCTTCTAGTGATCATCGCCGGATCGTATTGAGATTCCCCGCACCCGCCAAACCGAGCACCCGTTCCCCGTCCCCAGGTCCCGGCGGACGGGAGTTCGACGACACCTCCCTAGAGCGGGGTGGGTTCCACGGAGGACCAGCCCTTGGCGGTCGGGGTGAAGACGATCCCGCCCGCCACCAGGAACCCGAACGGGTCGTCTGACCCGGTGCGGACGCCGCCCGGGACGGTGAAACGGGCGGTCTGCTTGCGGGAAGCCAGGTCGATGACCACCCCTGAGGTCCGGCACCGTACGTACGCCAGCCCGTCGGTCACCACCACCGCGTTCGAGGCCTCCGGGCGGTCCGGGTCCGTGCACTCCTGCGCCAGCGGAATCCGCCACACGGCCCCGCCGGACTCCTGGTTGAGCTCCATGAACCCCGGCTCACCGCCCGCCGCCGTCGCCATCAGGTACACCTTGTCCCCGGCCACGGCCGGTCCGGACAGGGTGGTGCCGGCGTACGGGAGGTCCGCGCTCCGCCGCCGCGCCGGCTCGCCGCGCAGCACCCCGGCTCCGTTCTCCTTGTTGCACAGGAAGACGGTCGCCTCGCTGTCGTCCCGGCCCAGCGTCAGTCCGCGCGTCTCGCAGGTCCCGGGCATCATGAAGCGGGTGCCGTCCGCGGGAGTTCCGAACGGGAGCTTCTTGCCCGTGGCCCCGTCGAGGGCGGTCACGAAGGTCTCGAACCCCATGTCGGGCTTCTGCGACCGGCCTTGTACGTACACCCGGTCCCCGTCGACGCGCAGCGCCGGGAAGCCGTCGTCCGATCCGGGCACCTCCTGCTGCCACAGGACCTTCCCGTACCGGGTCTCCAGCGCGGTGACCGTGCCGGACGCGGAGACGGCGAACACCCGGCTGCCGGCCGCGTCCATGACCGGCCGCCGCAGCTTCTCCTTGGTGGGGAACTCCCAACGCGGGGTCCCCTCGACGAGGTCCAGCGCGGTGAACCCCCTGCTGTCGAGGGTGATCACGGTGTGGGTTCCGGCGACCGCTCCGGGGGCCACCAGCGGGGCCTGCCCGTCCGTGGCGCCCTCCAGCAACTGCCCCCACAGCAGTTCGCCGGTGGCCGCGTCGAACCGGCTGAGCCCGTCGCCGGGCAGGTCCTTGCTCGGGCGGGGCGAGGTGCACACCAGCGAGGACTCCGCGTACACGCAGGACCCCATGTCCTTGCCGCCGTTCCAGGCCCGCCACCCGGCGGGGCGCCGGTCGGGCGCATCGGCGTAGGCGCGGCCGCCGCCCGGGCTGCCGCCCTCGGTGGCCACGTACGGGGCGAGGCTCCCGAGGGGCGCCGGCCGGATGGGCGCACCCGTGGCGGAGCCGGGGGTCCCGGAAGGTCCGGCGGAGGACGCGGGGCCCTTCGCGTCGTCCCGCGCACCGCCGTCCAGCGGGGAGAACCACAGGTAGCCCCCGCCGCCGGCCAGCAGCGCGGCCGCCAGCGCCCCGGCGAGGAGGGCCCGCCTGCGGGGCCGGCGCACCGGCCGGGGCCGTACGGGCGCCACGTCCGCGGCGGGTCCGGTCGGCGGGCCGGAGTGCCGGGTGAGCGGGCCGCCGGCGTCCTCGGCCGGGTCGCCGGCGTCCTCGGCCGGGTCGTCGGCCGCTCCCGCGGCGCCGTCCTCCCCGCGCAGCGGGCTCTCCCAGTCCGCCGGCGGGACCTGCGCCAGGACGGCCAGCAGCTCGTCCGGGCCCGGCCGGGCGGCCGCCTCCTTGGCCAGGCAGGCCCCGACCACGGCCCGTAGCGAATCGGTCAGACCCCCGATGTCCGGAGCCTCCGACACCACGCGGTAGGCCGTCATGTAGTGCGATTCCGCGTCGAAGGGGCCCCGCCCGGTCGCGGCGAACGCCAGCACCGAACCCAGCGAGAACACGTCCGAGGACGGCCGCACCCGGGCCGGAGACGACAGCTGCTCCGGCGACATGTACGGCGGGGTCCCCAGGATCTGCCCGGTCGAGGTCAGCGTCTGCTGTCCCGCCGCCCGCGAGATGCCGAAGTCGATCACCCGCGGCCCGTCGTCCGTCAGCATGACGTTGTCCGGCTTCAGATCGCGGTGGATCACCCCGGTGGTGTGCAGTTCGCGCAGCGCCTCCACCAGTCCCAGGGCCAGCACGCGCAGCGCGCTCCCGCGCAGCGGCCCGTCGGCCTTCACCCGGGCGCCCAGGGTCCACCCCGGCACCAGCTGCGTGGCCATCCAGGGACGTTCCGCGTCCGGGTCGGCGTCCACCACCGCGGCGGTGAAGGCCCCGCTCACCCGGCGGGCGGCCGCCACCTCCTGCCGGAACCGGGTCCGGAACTCCGGGTCGTCGGCGAACTGCTGGTGCACCAGCTTCACCGCGACGAGCCGCCCCGAAGCGGCCCGCCCCGAGTACACCGTGCCCATCCCGCCCGAACCGAGCCGGGCGATCAGGACGTACCCGCCGATCGCCCGCGGATCCCCGTCCCGCAGTGTCATGTCCCGTCCCACCCCACCGAGTACGTCCGTCGGCGGCACCCTATCCCGGACCTGATCCCGGACCTGCGCACTCGTACGGTGCGGAGGCTCCCCGGGCGGTGACGGTCCGCCCCCTCCGGGGCCGTCCCGTCACCGCCCGGACCCGGAGGGGCCGGGCCTCAGTCGTCCAGTTCCAGGCGGTGGACGCCGCCCTGGTCGACTCCGGCGTAGAGGTACCGGCCGTCGGGCGAGGCCGCCAGGGACAGGACGTCCTTGTTCGGCATCCCGCGGGAGATGTTGCGCCAGGTCAGCCCGCCGTCGGTGGAGCGCAGCACGCCGCGCCCGCCGGTGGGGGTGAAGTCCGTCCAGCGGGTGCTGGTGCCCGCGTAGAGCGTGTTTCCGACCCGGAGGAGGTCGGAGACGCTGATCCGCAGCGGGCCGGTGTCGGCCTTGGTGAAGGTCGCGCCCCCGTCCTTGCTGACCCGGATGGCCTGGCCGCCGGTGATCATGGCTCCGTCGGTGAACTGCACGGCGTGCACCTCGGCTTCGGAGACCTGGTGCAGGGTGGCCCCGAAGTCGTCCGAGTAGGACAGGCCCCACCAGCCGCCGAACCAGACCCGCCCCGGAGTGCGGGGGTCGGCCACGATGGTGTCGTAGTACCGGCCCTGGTCGAAGGTCTTCCAGTGGGCGCCGCCGTCGGTGGTGGTGTAGAGGCCGGCCGAGCCGGAGCCCCGGTAGGAGATCATCATCCGGTCCGGGTGCGCGGGGTCGGCCAGGAACGCGGTCCCGGTCGCCTCCCGCGTGGCGACGTCCGACCAGGTCCGGCCGCCGTCCGCGGTCTTCTGCAGCACCACGTCGTAGAGGTGGTTCACCAGCTGCCAGCCGGACTTCGGGTCCGCGGCGGAAGGCTGGAACCCGACGACGGCGGTACCGGTCGTGCCCTCGCGCTCCGCCGCACCCCACTCGGGGCCCGCCGCGGGCACCGTGGTGCGGTAGGTGCCGACCGAGGTGCCGGCGAGGAGCTGGTCGCCGAAGGCCGCCAGCGCCGGAACGGACTCGCCCTGGACGCCGATCCGGCGGTAGCCGCCGTCCCGGGTGGAGCGGAACAGACCGGCCGAGGAGGAGCCGATCGTGTGCGAACCGTCGGCCCAGCGGTCGTAGTCGTAGACCACCGAACCGGGTACGGGCTGCACGGCCGTGGTCCACGTACGGCCGCCGTCGCGGCTCAGGGCGCCGGTGCCGCTCAGGTCGTCCTGGTAGATGTCGCCGCCGGAGACGTCGACCAGACCGCTGGAGGTGCGGGCGGACTTCTCGACGTGCCGGCCGCCGTCACGGCTCACGTACAGGCCCGAGTCCTGGCCCTGCACCTGGACGGCGAGCAGTCGTCCGTCCACGTCGAAGCCGCCGATGACCTGGACGCGCGGCGTGGCCCGGAAGACCTGCTGTGCGGGCTTGGGGGAGCCGGTGACGAAGTCGCGGACCACCCAGATCGCCTGACCGGCCCAGACGTACAGGTCGTCGCCGCCGATCACGCTCTTGGCGACGTACTCGGTGATCCCCGTGAGGTCCACCGGCGCCCAGGTCGAGCCGTGGTCCCGGCTGACGAACCGCTCGCCGGTGTAGTCGGAGGCGGCGAGCAGGACGCGCGTGCGGGCGTCGGCGCTCAGCTCCGTGACCGGGGCCGGCGGCCCGGGGATCCGCTCCCAGCTGCGGCCGCTGTCCTCGGTGCGCATCAGCACACTGCCCTCCGGGGCGGACGGGTGCGCACTGACCACGGCCTCCCACCAGCGGTTCGGACGGCGGGAGTCGACTACCAGGGACGGCTCCCGCAGCGCGTTGCTGACCGGGGTGTGGCCGCGCTGCTGCCAGCTCTTGCCGCCGTCGGTGGTGAGCCAGGCGCCCGGACGGGTGCCCTGGGTCATCACGGCCTGGCGCGGCGCACCGGGCGTCAACTGGGTGGTGCCCACGGCGCTGTTCGGGCCGATCGGCTGCCAGTCCTTGGCCTTGGGCGCCTTGAGGGCCACCTCGACGGCGCCCGTACCGTACTGGCGCACCCCGGCGGAGGTGGTGGCGCGGGCGGTCATCGTGTGCACGCCCGAGCCGAGACCGGTGAAATCGGCCCGGTAGTAGGACGGGTCCGAGGTGGCCGCCGTCGCCTTGGTGTACGCCTTGCCCTTGGGCGGGGTGACCGTCAGCACCGGCGGCGCGGCGAGCGGCGTCGGGCTGTACACGTAGACGGTGGTGGAGCCGTCGTTGGACGGGTCCTCGGCCGGGTCGACGTACAGCGGGATCGCGGCCATCAGGTACGGGACGGTGAGCGCCCGGCCCTCCTCGGGGGTGACGGTGACACGGCCGCTCAGGTAATTGGTGGCGTAGTCCGTGACGTCGGGCCGGTCCCGTCCGACGGTCAGCGTGACCTTCGCACTGCCGCCCGCCGGGATGTCGACGTGGTCCGGGACGACGGTCGCGGGGCCGGTGACGGTCACCTTGCCGCGGACCGGCGTGCTGCCGGGGTTGTGCAGGGTGATCTCCCGGCTGCCGGTGACCTTCGGCCCGTCCATGTGCGCCAGGCCGAAGGAGACGGTGGCGGGGGAGGCGTACGGCCCGGGCCGGGCCGCGGCGGCGGTGTCGAGCCGGCCGCTGCCCTGCGACTGCAGGTCGGGGCCGTCGAGCGGCTTCGCCGAACCGATCACCTCGGCCCGCAGCCGGTCCGCGGGGCGGTCCGGGTGCAGCTGACGCAGCAGGGCCGCGGAGCCCGCGGCGAGCGGCGAGGCCATCGAGGTGCCGGACATCCGCTGGTAGCCCGTGGGCTCCAGGGCCTTGGGGACCGTGGAGAGGATCTCGACACCGGGCGCGACGATCTCGGGCTTGAGGCCCAGCCGTTCGGAGTCCGGGCCGCGGGAGGAGAACGAGGCCATCTCGTCGGTGGAGTCGCGGCCGCCGAGCACCAGCTCCCCGCCGGACTCGGCCAGCGAGGCCAGCCGCTGCCCCGTCTCGTGGTCCACGCCGGTCACGACGAGCCGGTCCAGGCGCAGGGAGTCGCCGGATTCCGCGGGAGTGGCACCGAGCAGCACCTCGCTGCGGGAAGCGGCCGCGGCGCCGTTGCGGGTGGGCGGCCCCTGCTCGCCCTGTGGCCGGAGCGGATTCGTCCGGCTCCTGCCGCCGAACACGACGGGTCCGCCGCCCCCGCCGCCGACGCCGCCCACCAGGGCGAGGGCGCCGCGCCGTTCGGCCTCGCGCCAGGTGTCGAGCTCCTCGGGCCACACGTCGTACGGGTTCACGGCCGGCGGGATCGCGTACAGCACAACCTTGCCGCGGACGTCGCCCGCCTTCGCCCAGTCCTCGGCGGTGCCCATGCCGATGCCCACCACCCCGGCGGTCACCTCCGCGGCCGGCGGGTTGGCGGACCTGCCGCCGCGGTAGCTCTGGAGGGTGTCGCCAGCCGCCTTGAGCACGGGCAGCCGGATCCCGCTGGTGGAGGCGCCGACGGCGATGACGCCGGGGGCGGCTGCCGGGGAGCCGACGGTCCAGTAACCGGGTCCCGCGTTGCCGGCCGCGGCGAAGACCAGGACGCCGGCGTCCACGGCCGCGGACGCGGCCCGGGACAGCGGGTCGCTCGCGGTGCCCGCGCTGTTGCCGAGGCTCATGTTGATGATGTCGGCGCGGTGCGGATTGGCGGGGTCCACCGCCGCCTCGATGGCCGCGATGATGCCGGAGTCGTCGCCGCTGCCGTCGGCGCCGAGCACCCTGTACGCCAGCAGTTCGGCGTCCGGCGCGGCGCCGGTGACGCCTCCGGCCGCGGCCGCCTTGCCGGCGATGATGCCGGCGACATGGGTGCCGTGGCCGTTGTCGTCCATCGGGTTGGCATCGTTGTCAACGAAGTCCCAGCCGCCGACCACCTTGTGGCCCTCGCCGAAGCCGCCGCCCAGATCGGGGTGCGTGTAGTCGACCCCGGTGTCGATCACGGCGACGGTGACGCCCTTGCCGGTGACCTTGACGCCGGCGGGGTCCGTCCGGGCCCACAGGTCCGGGTTCCCCACGACCCCGTTGGCATCGGAGTCCAGGGCCCGCGAGGTTCCGGCGGGGCTGACGGCCTTCACGCCGGGCAGCTTGCGCAGCTTCGCCACGTCGTCGGCGCCGACGGTCATGGCCATGGCGTTGAGCAGCAGCGTGTGCCGGCGGACGGAGGTGGCGGTGATGCCGGCGTGCTTCGCCCCGGTGAGGAAGGCGTCGTGCCTGCCGGTCAGGTTCTTGCGCGCGGCCGTCACCTCGGCGGCCTTGGCGCTCCGGGCGGCCTGCGTGTCCTTGGCGCCCGCGGCGGAGCCGGCCGCGGAGCCCGGCGCCGCGGCCGAGCCGCCCGCGGACTCCAGCGCCCCGGCGCCCTCGAACTCGACGATGACCCGTTGCGGGCCGGGGCCCGAGGACTCGGAGGCGGCGCGACGGCAGGCGGGACCGAGGAGAGCAGTCCGCCGAGCACCGCGGCCACCAGGCCCATGTGCGCAGTTCTTCGGTGTGAGTGACCCATAGGCGGTACCCAATGCTGCCCGGTCCGGATAGGGCAACGATTCCAAGTGGCCCATTGCTGCCGCTGGCACGGGTGGGCCACGATGGCCCGCATGTCCCAGGAGCTGGCGGCCGTCGGTATCGACGCCTTCGACGAACAGGTCTACCGCGCACTGCTCGCCCGGCAGGCCGCCGCACCCGCGGAGCTGGCGGGCGAACTCGGCGCGGGCGCCGAGCGGGTGGCACGGGCGCTCGACCGGATGCACGACCGCGGCCTGGTCGGGCGGCTGTCCGGCCCCCGGCGGCGCTACGCGGCGATCGACCCGCAGCACGCGGTGGAGGCGCTGATCCAGGAACGCACCGTGGCGCTGGGCCGCGTACGGTCGGCCGCGGGCGAGCTCGCCGGACTCTTCGAGGCGGCCCGGCGCGGAGACGCCAAGGAGGTCGAGATCGTCTCCGGCCGGGAGGCACTGGGGCGTTGGTTCGTACGGCTCCAGCAGGAGGCGAGACAACAGGTCCGCACCCTGGACCGGCCGCCCTACGCGCTGACCACCGCCAACCCGGTGGAGGAGACGGCGATGCGCGGCGGGCTCACCTACCGCGCGGTGTACGCCCCGGAGGCGCTGGAGTGGCCGGGGGTGCTGGACGACATCCGGCGGCTGGTGGCCCAGGGGGAGCAGGCCCGGGTCCTGCCGGGCCTGCGGATCAAGCTGGCCATCGCCGACGACGCGCTGGCACTGATGCCCCTGTCGCTGGACCTGACCGACGTGCGCGCGGCGGTGATCCGCCCCTCTTCGCTGCTCGACGCGCTCACGGACTACTGGCGGCTGTGCTGGACCGTGGCGACCCCGCTGCTCGCCCCATCGGGGTCTACGGGGCCGACGGGGACGACGGGATCCGGAGAGGAGTCCGGGGAGCCCGGCGAGGAGGACCGGCTGCTCCTCGCCCTGCTGGTCAGCGGGTTGAAGGACGAGGCGATCGCGCGCCAACTCGGCTGGTCGGTACGGACCATGCGACGCCGGATGAGCCGTCTGCACGACCAGCTGGGGGCGGCGAACCGCTTCCAGGCGGGAGCCATCGCGGCCCGGCGGGGGTGGATCTGACCCGCCGCGGAGCACTTCGCCGACGGCCGTGCACCAGCCGTGCGGGCCCGGCCGCCCGTACGGAATCCCGTTGGCGGTGCCCGGAACCTCCCGGTTAGCATCCGACGATGACCACGCCGGCAGACACGTACTTCCACGACGCCGTGCGTCGGGCCCACCCCGCCGGCCTGGCCGGCCCCGCAGGCCTCGTCCGGCCGGCCGGCCGCCTCGACCCGCAGGTCTGCCCGCCGTCCGCCTTCGGACCGCTCGTCCGGCACGAGGACCCCCGACTGCGGTACCTGGGACTGTCCCTGCTCGCCGAGCGGGTGGCCTCCGGCCGGACGGGCGGCGAGGCCGAGCGGGCCGAACTCGCCGGGCTGCTCCCGCCCTCGGTGGACGGCACGCCGGAGGAGGCGCTCCTCCTGGCGCGGATCCACGAAGGGCTCGGGCCGCATCTCCCGCGGCACCGGTGGCCCTCGTGGCGCACCGCGGGGCTGCCGGTCCGGGTGCGGATCGCCTGGCTGCGCGCCGAGATCCTGACCGACCCCGCGGTGATCCGGAAGGAGCCCGCGGGCGAACTGCTCTACCAGGCCGTACGGGAGACCACCGCCACCGGTGCACACCACCCCGGGCAGCTCGTGACCGAGCTGATGGCCGGCGGCGACCCGGTGCTGCAGGCCGAGGGGCTGCGGCTGGCCCGGGAGGGACTGCACGCCGGCCTGCTGGCCCCCGTACGGGTGCGCGCCCACGTGACCGGCCTGCTCGGCTGCGGCAGCGCAGCCGTCGTCACCGCCGCACTGGAGGAACTGGGGCGCCCCTGGGCGGCGTTGGAGCCCCTCCCGGCAGGGCGGCTGGCACCCTTCCTGGCCGCCGCACCGGTGACCGCCCGGCCCGGAGCCGCCGATGCCGCGCTCGCCGCGGCCGCCCTCCACGGACACCGCGGCCTGCTCCGGCAGGTCATCGACGATCCTCAGCTGCCGCCGGGGCTTCGCCGGCGCGCGCTGGAACTGCTCGGCGAGCTGGCGGACCGCGGTGACATCGGCGCGCTGACCGAGATCGCCGTGCGGGACCCGCTGCTGTTCGGCGGCCCGGCGGTGACCTGCCTGCGCGGGCTGCACCGGCGCGGGCACTTCCCGGAGGCTCCGCACGTCCCGGCCGTCATCGGCCTGGCGCTGGCCGATCACTCGATCCCGCCCGACGAGATCGCGACGGTCCTGTTCACCTGCCGCCACGAGATGCTCCGCGTCCTGATGGACGCGGCCCCCGACGACCCGGACTGGCCGCGGCGGCTCGCCCTGCTGGTCGCCCTGGCCGGACAGGGGGCACAGGAGCTCCCGATCGGGGACGCCGTCACACGGTCCCTCCCCTCGGCCTCCCGGCCGGGACCGTTCCTCGACGCGATCCGCGCGCTGCGCCACGCTGCCGCCGAAGACGCCGTGATCGCCCTCCTGCCCTCCGCGCCCGCAGCGGCCCTGGACGCGCTGGAGGCCATCGGCGGGCACCGGACGACGGCAGCACTGCGGGAAGGACTCGGCCTCGGCGCGCAGGAGGGCACGGGAGGGCCGGGCATCGCCCCGCATCTCCGTGCGGTGCGCCACCGCGCCCTCGAGGTGCTGTGGCACCTGACCGATGATCCGGCGCGGCGGCGCGCCCTCCTCGTACGCCTCGACGCCGCCGACCTGCCCCCGCGCATCGCGGCCGACCTCGGCGGGCCGGACGAACAGGAACTGGCCCTGCTGAGCTCCCATCTGGATCCGGACCGGCCCGTGGCCGCCCTGTGCCGCCTGGCCGCCCACGGCGGCGCGGGCACGCTGCCGGCCATCGCGGACCTGCTCCTGCGCGTCGTGGCCGAGCTCGCGGCGTCCCGGGAACCGGGCGCAGCCGCCCCGCGCCCCGACGGCGTACGGCAGACCGGACGGCCCGCCGGGCAGGCCGCCTGGGAGGGGGCCGCGGAGGGTGCCGTGGAGCGTGCCGGACGCGCCGCCGCGAAGCCCGTGGTGCCGCAGGAGGTCCTGGACGCCGTACACGCCCTCGGCCGCCGCCTCCACGAGCGGGCACGGATCAGGCCGGCCTGCCTGCTCGACGCCTCCACCCCGCACGAGGCGGGGCACGCGCTCGTCGCCACCCTGGCCCTCGATCTGCTGGACCGGCCCGGACTGTCGAGCGCCGAACAGGCGGTCCTGCTCGAACTGCTCCTGCGAGCCCCCTACGCGCGCACCCGTGCGCGGGTGCACCGCCTGCTGCGCCACCGCGACCGGCACGTGCGCAAGCACGTGATCGCGCTCCTCGCCCGCGGGTCCACCGGGGACGACGCACAGGCCCTGTCGGCGACGCTGATCGCGCTGACCGCCGCCGAGGACGTGCAGACCGTACGGCAGGCGCTGCTCGCCCTCGGGCACGCGCGGGCCCGCTGGGCCTCCGCCGCGATCGCCGCATGCCTCGGTCATCCGAACATGAACGTCAAGAAGACCGCCGCCGGGGTGCTCGTCGTTGCGGGCACGCCCGCGGCGGTACCGGCGCTGCTCGCCTGGCTCGGCCGCCACGACAACCCGGGCCTGCGCGGCACCCTCGTCGAGGCGTTGCGCGCCATCCTCGGCGAGGCGTACCCGGCGACCGTCCTCGCCGCCGCCGAGGGCAGCGACCACGGCCGCACCCGCGAGCTGCTGCTGGCCGGCCTCGACGGTGTCCTGCCGGTGCGCTCGGTCCGAGCCCTGCACGACCAGGCATCACCGGTCGCCCCGACCCTGCTCACCCTGGTGGGGACCCGCCGCGTCGGCCTCGCCTCCGGCACGGTCGAGGAGCTGTCGACGGCCATGGCCGGGCACGGGATCACCGTGACCGCCGCCACCACCGCCGTACGCCGGCCCCTGGCGGACATCGGAGCGGATCCCGAGGTCAACGCGCTCGTGACGGAGGGCTGGCACGCCGCGACCGCGCTGCGCCTCGCCGCGCGCCGCGAGCCGCCGCATCCCGTCCGACTCCACCTGCTGCGGCCCCTGTTGGCGGACTGGCTGCGGCTGGCCGCCGCCTGCGAACCCGCGGTCCGGGCCCGCGTCCTGCGGCTCACGCTCCGGCTCTGCCCCGCACCGTGGACGGCCGGGGAACTGGCGGCCTTCGCCCGTTCGGCCGGGGCCCTGCTCGACGCCCTCGCCGAGGCACCGGCCGAGGACCGCCCCGGCCTGATGGCGGTACTCGAAGCGGTCGCACCGGCCCTGCCGGCGATCGAGAAGCAGGCCGCCGCCGCGGTGGTACGCGCCCTGCCCGCAGCCCCCTCGGACGGCCCGTCCACGCTGAGGCTGCTCCGGGGCCTCGGCGCGGTACTACTCCGCACCGACCTCGAACAGGCCCTGGAATCAGTCCGGTTGGCCGCCCGTCCGGCGCAGGCCGAAAGCGCCGTACTGCGGGACGCATTCCTGCGGACGGACGCGCACGCCACCCCGCAGCGGACCGCGGCCACCGCACCGGCCGAAGCCGCAACCGATGCCGATGCCGATGCCGAAGCCGAAGCCTGGCGGGCCGGTCTGGAGGCCGCGGTGCGCACACCGGGAGCCCTGGAGGAATTCCGCCGGCTCCGCCCCCAGCGTGACGGCGTCCCGGGCTCCCGGGACCGCCTGGCCGCGCTGATCGACGTCCACGCCGCGGCCGGAACAGGGGCCCGGGCCGCCCTCGTCGACTGGATGACGGACCTCCAGCCCCTCGACGCACCACCCTGGACCCTCGCCGAATCCGCCCGCGCCGAATCCGCCCTCGCCGAATCCGCCCGCGCCGAGGCACCTCACCCGCGGACCGTACGCGGCGACGACCTCGACCAGCCCCGCTCGGCCGCCCTCCGGGACCGCCTGCTGGCCATGCTGGAGGGACCTGCCGAAGGCACCCGGCGGAAAGCGGCCCTCGCGCTCCTGGAATGGCCCGAGCCCACGTGCGGGCTTCCCGTGCTCCGCGCGTACGTACGCGGCCGTGTCGAGGTACCCGTCGGCGCCCGCCTCTCCCGCGCACTGAGCGCCAGCGGCGCGGGGGAGCTGCGCGCGGACGGCATCCTGCACGACAGGGCCGCCCTCGTGGCGGGCGGGCTCGACCCGGCGGACCTGGAGCCGCTGGTCCCGCTGCTGCTCGACTGGTGGGAGCACGACCCGCCGTCCGGCAGCTCGGCGGCCGGGCAGGCCCTGCACCGGGTCCCCGCCGACGTACTGGCGCAGCGCCTCGCGGACCGCCTCGACGCCGGCTCCTGGGGATTCCTCGACCTGCTCCGCGGACGCCCCCTGCTGCGCACCCCCGCCCTCACGCGGACCTGCCGGCGGCTGCGCGCCGAGGGACGCGAGGACCTCGCCGACGCCCTGCTCCTCGTCGACGGTCCGCTGCGTCGCCCCGACACCGCACGGGAGGACGCCGAGGCGCTGGCTGCGCTCCGCGACCGCGGCCCGGCCGCGTCGACGGCGGCGGCTCCGGCCCCGGCCCGGCAGGAGCTGCTGGAGCTGGCCCGTACGGGCGACCCGGTACGGATACGCCGGGCCCTCACACGGCTGGCCGAGGAACCCGGCGGCCCGGACGCGGACCGGGACCCCGGCCTGCGGGAGCTGATCGGCGTCCTGCTGCACCACCCCAGGCCCGCGGTCCGCCTGCACGCCCACCGGACCTCGCGGACCGTGCTGGACCGTCAGACCTACCTCCAGCACACCTCCGTCCTGCTGGACGATCCCCAGCCGGACCTGGTGCGCACGGCGATCCGGACCCTGTGCCACGCGACCTGGGCACCCGCGATCCCCGCGGTGACCGGCCTGCTGGAGCACTCCCACCCCGTCGTCCGCAGGGCCGCGGCCGAGGGACTGGTCGTCATGGGCCCGTCGGCGGTTCCGGCGCTCAGACGCGCCGCCGTACGCGCCCGTCCCGACAAACGCTCCCTCTACGAGGAGGTCCTCGAACGGATCACCCCTGGGTGAGCACCCTCGGATGCCGAAGCCGCTCACCCAGGACTGTCTTCTCCTGCCGAGTGCAGGAACCGAGCCGACGTCCCCCGGGCGCCCTGCCGCCTCATCCCCCGGCGTACCGGCGGAGATTGCTCATTCGCCTCTGGTCCAGGCAAGGAACCGGCTGAACAGACCGCCCTTGGGCTGCTGCGCGCCAGGGGCCTGCGTACCCGAGGGGCCGGCGGGGGAGGCGTCGGCGGCCTGCTGCTGGGGCGTTCGGCCCGCGGTCGACCCCGCCGGCCAGGCGGAAGAGGCAGATCCGGTCGATGTGACCGATCCGGCCGCCCCGGATCCCTGCGCGACGGGCTTCGGGGTGAAGCGGATCGGGAGGGTGACCAGTGTGCGGCTCCACGGACTCGGCGCCCAGGTCAGCGACTTGAACGGGACGCGCAGCTCCACGTCGTGCAGCTGGTTGAGCAGCGTCTCGACGGCCGTCACGGCGATCATGAAGGCCGGGTCCTTGGCGGGGCAGGCGTGCGGGCCCGCTCCGAAGGCCAAGTGCGCCTTCGCGCTGAGCTGTTCACGGTGCTCGGTCAGCTTCGGGTCGGTGTTGGCCGCGGCGAACGAGATGAGGATCGGGTCGTTCGCCCGGATCACCCTGCCGCCGAGCTCGACGTCGTGCGTCGGGTAGTGGGCGGCGTAGTTGGCGATCGGTGCGTAGTTCCAGAGGGTCTGGGAGATCGCGTCCTCGACCGGGAGCCCGAGCGGCCAGTCCTCTCCGAGGTACAGGGCGCTGCTGGTGCCGATGACGGCGGCCAGCGGTGCGGTGCCGCCGGAGAGCAGGGTGACCAGCTGGTGCAGGATCTCCTCGTCGTTCAGCTCGGCCGGGTGCTCCATCAGCCGCGTCGTCAGATCGTCCGTCGGGCGCCGCCGCTTGAGGGCGATGAGCTCGGTGAGCGCCCCGCCGAGCACCTCGTCGGACCCGGGGGTTCCCTCGAAGAGGCCGCTGATCCCGGCGATCACGCGGTCGCCGATCTCGGGCGGGCAGCCGAAGAGCTCGCTGAAGACCAGCAGGGGCAGCGGCTGGGCGTACTCGGCCATCAGCTCGGCGTGGCCGCGGATGTCCGTACTGAACTGACTGATCAGGTAGTTGGCGGACTGCTGGGTCTGCCGGATGAGCTGGTGCTCGTTGACCGTGGCGAGACTGTCCGTGACGGCCCGCCGCAGCCGGGCGTGCGCGGCGCCGTCGCTGAGGAGGGCGTTGGGGCGGTAGGCCATCATCGGCAGGGCCGGGCTGTCGGCCGGTACGCGGCCTTCGTTCAGCGCGTTCCAGCGCCGGGAGTCGCGTACGAAGGAGGCGGGGTTCTGCAGGATGTACAGGGCGGCGTCGTAGCTCGTGACCAGCTCGACCTCGACATCGGGAGCGATGTCCACGGGCGCACTGGGACCGTGGGAACGCAGCTGTGCGTAGTGGCTGTCCGGGTCGGCTCCGAAGGACGGGCCGTACATCCGGACGTTCCCGTGCGCGGGGCAGCCGGGGGGTATCTCGTGCGATTCGTGTGGCTGTTGCATTCCTGCGCTCCTAGCCGAGTTGGGACATGAGGTGTTTCACGAGGGTGATGAGGGCCCGCGCGGAGGAGTTCTCGTCCCGTACGTCGCATTCCACGACAGGGGTCTCGGGGGCGAGGTTCAGAGCCTCGTGCACCTCGTCGAGCGGGTAGTGCGTGGTGCCCTCGAAGTGGTTCACGGCGATGGCGTACGTCAGGCCGAAGCGTTCGACGAGATCCAGGATGGGGAAGGACTCGTGCAGCCGCTCCGGGTCGACGAGGACCAGCGCTCCCAGTGCACCCCGGGAGAGCTCTTCCCACATCTCCTTGAAGCGTTCCTGGCCCGGCGTTCCGAAGAGGTAGAGCACCAGGGTGTCGCTCAGGGTGAGCCGGCCGAAGTCCATGGCGACGGTGGTGGTCGTCTTGTCGGGCGTGCCCGACAGGTCATCGAAACCCACGCTGGCCTCGGTGATCTCCTCCTCGGTCCGCAAGGGCTCGATCTCGGAGAGGCTGCCGATGCAGGTGGTCTTGCCGACCCCGAAATGCCCCACGATGAGGATCTTCACCGCGTGGGAGACATCTGGATCCAGGTACACGCGTTACGCTCCGAATCGATTCTTCAGGCCTTCGAGCACGGCGCTGACCAGCTCTTTGTCGACACGTTCGGCGCGCGGGATCGGTGTCCTCGCAAGGATGAGTTCGTCCTCCTCCAACTGCGCCAGCAGGATGCGGACGACACCCAGGGGCAGGTGCGTGTGCCCCGCCACCTCGGCCACCGACAGGAAGCCGTTCGCGACCAGGTCCAGGACCCGCCCCGCTTCCGGGGACAGCGTGCGCGCCGCCACCTGTCCGTGCTCGGCCGCCGCGGTCACGAGCGTCGTGTGCTCGTACTCGTGGTCCGGGGGCAGTGCCCGTCCGTTCGTGATCACGAAGAGGGGGACTAACGGAGAGGTCAGCTCCAGCTCCGCGTCCCAGTGGGGCCCGTCAGACATGGCTGACCCCCTTCTCCGGTGCCGCCGCGGCCGTCAGCCGGGGAACCACCTCGTGCAGGCGCGTGGTGAACTGCTCGATGTCGCAGTCGTGTTCGGCTGCGGCGGCCAGGAAGGCATCGGGTCCGGCCGCCATCAGGAAGATCCAGCCGTGCTGGAACTCGATGACCGTCTGACGCCATTGCGGGTCCTCGACGGCCCCGGCGAACTGGGACGTGACCCGGCTGTAGGCGTGGATGCCCGTCATGGCCGCGGAGATCGTGTCCGCGAGGTCGCGGCTCATTCCGTTGGTCGCCCCGCGGGGAAGTCCGTCCGAGCCCAGCAGTACGGCGTGGCGGGCTCCCTTGACCTCCGACATCACCCGGTCGAGATCGCCCAGGACGAATCCCGCGTCACCGGGGCCCTGCTGCCGGGGGGCACCCCCGCGCGGAGCCCCGGCGTCCTCGGTGTTCACCCGCGGGGGAGAGGTGAGGTTGTTGCCCAGCCGGGCGACGAGGCGGTGCATGCGGAAGGAGATCTGCTGCATGTCCACATCGGGTGCGGCCGCGGCGGCGAGGTAGGAACCCTGCCCCGCCCCGATCAGGAAGCTCCAGCCGTGCGAGAACTCGATGATGGTCTGGTTCCACTGCCGGTCCTCCTGCGTCCCGGCGAAGTGGGCCGTGGCCCGGCTGAGCGACTGCATCCCGGCCATGGCCGCCGAGATCGTACGCACGTCCTTCTCGGCCAGGCCTTCGGTCGCGCCGCGAGGAAGGCCGTCGGCGGACAGCAGGACGGCGTGCCGTGCACGGGGCACGTTGTGCACGATGTCCTCGAGCATCCACGACAGGTCTGCGGTCATGCCTCTTCGGGCCCTTCGAACGAGGTGGCGTCAAGGTTGCGGCCGGAGAGCGTGCCGCGCTGGAAGGCCCCCAGGCTGCGCCCGGAAGCGCGGCCCGTGTCCCCCGGGGTCCGCGGTACCGGAGCGGGCGCGTCGGGGTCGGGGACGCTCGCGATGGGCGCCTGGCGTGCGCCGCGCTTGGGCAGGCCGTGCATGGTGCGCGACGTCGGGCCCTGGGCGGGCCGGCTCTCGGCGGCGCGCCGGAAATCGCTCACCGGAGCCTGGCCGGCCGGAGCCTCGCCGAACGGAGCTTCGCTGAACGGAGCTTCGCCGAACGGAGCTTCGCCGAACGGAACCTCGCTGCTGAACGGAGCCTGCTGCACGGGCTGGATCTCCTCCATGGTCCACAGCTCCTCGGGCAGGAGGACGACGGCCCTGACGCCGCCGTACCGGGAGACTCCGGTGACATCGACCGTGAAACCGTGCTGACGCGCGATCAGGCCGATGACCGGGAAGCCGAACTTGGGCTGGGTGCCGAGCTGCGACAGACGGGGGGCGATCTCTCCGGAGAGCAGCCCGGTCGCCCGCTGCCGCTCCTCGTCGTTCATGCTGACACCGGCGTCGTCGATGACGATGCACAGGTTGTTCTGGACCCGCTGGAACGTCACCTCGATCGGCGCGTCGTGCTGCGAGAAGCTGGCGGCGTTGTCGAGCAGCTCCGCCACGGCGAGGGCGACGGGTGCGACCGCGGACGCCTTCAGGGCGAGGCTGGTCTGCTGCATGATGGCGACCCGGTGGAAGTTGCGGATCTGCCCCTGGGCGCTGCGCACCACGTCGTAGACGCTGGCGGGCCTGTTGCGGCGGCCGAGCGGCGCCCCGCACATGACCGCGATGCCCTGGGCCTTGCGCGCCATCTGGGCATTGGCGTGGTTGACGTCCAGCAGGTCGCTCAGGACGGAGTGTCCGCCGTACTTGCGCTGGATGCCGTCGAGAAGCGTCGTCTGCTCGGCGGCGAGGCTCTGCAGGAGGCTGGCGGCGCCCTTGAGGACGGCCTTGGTGTTCTCCTCCGCGGCTTCCTTGGCCGCGCGGAGCGTCGCGTCCTGCTCGCCCCGGAACCTCTGCAACTCGGCGCGCGAGGCGTGCAGGTGACTGTCCGCCGCGAGCAGCTGGTGCCTGAGTTCGGCCTCGGTGTGCTCCTTCTTCGCCGCCAGTGCCCTGGTGCGGGCGACGAGTGCCACGACCGCGACCACGGCTATCGCCGCCACCGCAACCAGGCACCACACAAGTGCGTCTCGATTCATGGAAACCTTTCCCGGCGCGTGCCATGCGGACGGCTGCAGATACACCTCGCGAGGCCCCGCAACACAGCTGATCGGCACGGTTCACCTGCTGTTGCGCGGAGAGCGTGCCGCCGACCCAAATCGGCATCTGCGTCCAAATGCATCAAGATCACAGATGCCCGGGATGCTATCACCGGATCATCACCTCGCCGGACGCCCGCTTTGCCGCCCAAACCCCCAACCGGACTGTCACGATTGTGGGTTGACATGGCCTTTAGGTCCTTCGTGTGAGCCGTCGGCGACCCCCTCCCGCGCCCGGTCCGTTAAGCAGTTCTTCACGCGAGGTGCGGCGATCTCTCACAACTATTCGCCGTGCGGGCGACCGATGCCCGGTCCGCCTGTCCGCCGCTCCCTGACGCGTCGGCAGGTGTGGGCAGGGCGCCGTCCCGTGATCGACTTTCAGTCAGGTGGCGTGATCTCGTTTGTTCACGCACCGCGGGGCCGCTGCTTCCCTCGGCTCGTACGCCGACGTGCCGATCCCCTCGCCGCACGCCGCCCCCGGAGGATTCATGACATTCCGTCGGGACCGGGGACTCGGCGCCGGAACCGCGCGGATCGCTCCCGCGGGGGGACAAGGCCATCGTCGAGCGGCTCATTCCGGCAGGCAAGGCAGGACCGGGGGAGACGGAACCGGCCGCGCTCCCGGGCCGCCTTTCGCAATTCAATGTTCAATTACACGAGGGCGATATCCGTGAGGCAGAGCCGCAGCCGGCCGGACGGCGAAGCGGAACCCCCGGCGGCGGCCCCCGGACACCGCCCCGCCCCGGCAGTAGGACGAGCCGCAGCACGCGAAGGCCCGCGTCCGCACCGGCCGGCCCGGCCGCACCCGGATGGCGAGTACGGATCCCGTCGGGTCCGTATACGGGGAGAACCGATCAGTCGGTCTCGGATCGTGGATAACCGGTTGCCCGAGGTGAGACGGGCTGACGACAATCTGCCCGGTGAGCGAGACGGTTCAGAAGTCACCTCGGGGCATGCCGGCGACCACCGTCCTGGCCGGCTTGATCGCGGTGTTGGTGGGAGTCACCAGTTCCGCCGCGATCGTCTTCAGCGCGGCCGAGGCGGCGGGTGCGGGAACGCGCGAGCTCGCCTCGTGGATGCTGGCCCTCGGCGTCGGCATGGGGGTCACCTGCATCGGCCTGTCCCTGCGGTACAAGGCCCCCGTCGTCACCGCGTGGTCCACCCCTGGGGCCGCGCTGCTGGTTTCGGGACTCGACGGGGTGACGATGGCCCAGGCCGTCGGAGCCTTCGTCGTCTCCGCCGCGCTGATCGTGCTCAGCGGGCTGACGGGCTGGTTCGAGCGCGCGATGGGCAAGATCCCGCTGCCCCTCGCGGCGGGTCTGCTCGCCGGGGTGCTCGTACAGTTCGGCACGGGACTCTTCGCCGGCATGGACGGCCACTTCGCCGTCGTCTTCTCCCTCTTCGCCGTCTATCTGCTGGGTCGGCGGCTGCTGCCGCGATACGCGATCATCGTGGCTCTCGTCGTGGGCGTCGCGGTGGCGGCCGTGCAGGGATCGCTGCAGCCGGACAGGATCCGGTTCGCCTTCGCCGAACCGGTCTTCACGGCCCCCGCGTTCTCGTGGCAGGTGATCATCAGCGTCGCACTCCCGCTGTTCGTGGTGACGATGGCCTCGCAGAACATGCCGGGCGTCGCCGTCCTGCGTGGCGACGGCTACGACCGGGTGCCGGTCTCGCCACTGATCTCCTGGACGGGCGCCACCAATCTGCTGCTCGCGCCGTTCGGCTGCTTCGGCCTGAACCTCGCGGCCATCACCGCGGCCATCTGTACGGGCCGTGAGGCACACGAGGATCCGGGCCGGCGCTACCTGGCCGGCGTCTGGGCGGGAATCTTCTACCTGGCGGTGGGCGTGTTCGGCGGAACGGTGGGCTCGCTCCTCACCGCGCTGCCGACCGCCCTGATCCTCGGCATCGCGGGGCTCGGACTCCTGGGCACCATCGGGAACTCCCTGACCGCCGCACTCTCGGACGAGAGTGCGCGCGAGGCCGCGGTCGTCACGTTCCTGGCGACCGCGTCAGGGGTGACGCTGCTCGGTGTGGGCTCCGCCTTCTGGGGTCTGTTGGCCGGAGCGCTGACCCTCGCGGTGACGCGCGGCGGACGCAGCCCGCGCACCACCGGGGCGGCGCCGGCCAAGCCGTCCGGGCCTTCGGCCGAGCCGGCTCCCGGCCCGGTCCCAGGCCCCGTAGACGCGGGCACTTCGGCGCCGAGTCCCGCACGGGGGGATCTCCCCGGGTGAACAGGACCGTACTGGTCCGGCCGACGAGCAGCCCCCCCAGGGATGGCGGCTTCCGGCGCGCCCCGGCGGCTCACGAGTCGACTGATCCTCGCGAGAGCGGGCGTCGAGGTCCCGATCGCACGCAGGCGGGCGTCGCACCTGCCTGGAGTCACCGCCGATGCAACGCCCGCCTGGCGACAGCGGCCGTGAGCAACTCGTCGTCGAAGTGCGAGGCGACGGCAAGCTGAGTTGCGCCCGCGCGCGCGTTCAGCATGGTCTTCGTGATCCGCACGGTGGTCGGGTCACGACGAATGATCGGCTTCGCCCAGCGCGCGACCGCGGCATCGAGATCACCTGCAGGCACCACCTCGTGCAGGATGGACAGCTGCTCCGCCCGGGCGGCGTCGAACGGCTCGGCGGTGAGCAGGAGCCGGCGAACCCAGGCCTGCCCCGCCTCTTCCGCGAGGCGGGGAAGGACACCTCCCCAGGCGGGCGGAACTCCGAGGCCGACCTCCGGCATCCGGAACCGGCAGCTGTCTGCTCCGACGCGCAGATCGCAGAAGACCGCGAGGCCGAGGCCGGCGCCTATCACATCACCGTGGAGGCGGGCGATGGTGACGAGCTTCAGCTGCGAGAGCGTCGAGCACACCCGCTGGGCCTTGTCGGCGAGGGACCTCAGCTCGGAGCCGGACGGGTCCCTCTCCAGCAGGGCGGGGAATTCCGAGCGGTCGCCGCCCTGGCAGAAATGGTCTCCCGCACCGGACAGCACCATCACGCGGACGGTGTTGTCGTCCTCCAGGGCGCGCAGGACCTCCAGCAGTTCGCTGAGCATCTGGCCGTCGACACTGTTGCCCGTCTCGGGACGGTTGAGCTGCACCCTGAGGATGGGCCCTTCGTCGGTCACCTGGAGGGCCTTGAAGTCCGTGAGCATGTGGGGCCTTGTCTCGTTTCTCGAGGGAGTGGTCAGGCGAGGGTGAGTTGGAGGGAAGAAATCCGTCGGAAGGCTACGCGGGGCGCCCATCGTGCGGGCCCGCTCAGGCGCGGCCGTATCGAACGGCTGAGGAGTGAGGTGAGGAGGGTGACGGCTTCCAGCCGGGCGAGGGCGTTGCCCGCGCAATAGTGGATTCCTGCTCCGAAGGCCAGGTGGGACGCTCCGCGACCGGGGCTGAAACGTTCGGGGTCCGGGTAGCGTTCGGGATCGTGATGGGCGGCCCCGACCATGAGCTGCACCATCTGGCCGGCGGGCACCACGGTGTCTCCGAGCCGGGTATCCGTCGAGGCCACACGGCTGATCATGTGGATGGGGGCGTCGTAGCGCAGTACTTCATCGACGGCGTCCGGGACGAGCTCGGGGTTGCGGCGCAGTGATTCCAGCTGCTCGGGGTATTGGAGGAGCAGCCGCACCGACGTGGACAGGACGTGCGAGGTCGTCTCCAGCGCCGCGAGAATCATGAAGAGCGCGAGAGCGTGAACGGCTTCGTCCGCGCGGTGCCGGTCGGGTTCGAGCTCATCCCACGTCCGAAGCCACACCGAAATCGGATCGCTCCCCGGATTCCTGCGGCGCGCACGGATCAACTCGTCAAAGTAGGCCCGTAGTTGCCTCGTCGCGCTATCGGAGAGGGCCAACTGGCTCGGTGTGGGGAAGAGCTCCTGCGCGAAGACCTGGTCATGCGTCAGGTCGCGCAGTAGTCCGTAGTCGGCGGCGGGTATGCCCATCCACTCGCCGATGGTGATGATGGGCAGTTCTTCGCTCACCAGCGTGTGGAAATCGGCGGGCCCGTAGCGCAGTTGCTCCGTGAACTCGGTGAGCAGCCGGTCTACGGCCCGTTCCACGAACGGGCGAAGCACTGCGAGCGAGTTGTGGGGGAAGAGGCCCCCCAGAGACCGCCGTTCCCTCGTGTGAAGGGGTGGGTTGAGCATCGGCAGCGACGCGGCCATCTGCTGCGAGGCTGGTGAACTCCATTGCGCTGAATGGTTTCTTCGCCAGTTGGCGTCGGGAACTCTCCAACCCTTGTCCCGAAGGATCTGGTCACAGAGAGCATAGGACGTGACAACGTATCCGCCCCACGGTGCCGGGATGATCTCTCCCATTTTCGCGAGTTGTCGATAGACCGGCAACGGATTCGACTGTCCCGCCTCTGTGCGAAGCCGAGAAAAGACAGCCGTCAACGCCCGCCGGTCGATACCGACAGTGACCGTGGAAATGTTCAAAATAGCTCTTTCTTGCAAGATCGAACAGTGGTGGCCAGCCCTGCCTACCCTCACCGTTGAACCTCCACGCAGAAAGAGAGTTTCCCCACACCGATCTGCGGCATGCCGCGCATTTGCGAGTTCGAAGAATCGTGACTTTTACGGACATAAGGCGCAAGGCGCCCTATGTTCACCCGCCCCTTCATGGAAGGGGCGCAGACCCCTCAGGGGCGCTGGTCGAGGAAGGCCTGATAGAGATCCCGGCCTCGAGCGGGCGAGCAATCGATTTGCTTGAGAATTCTCGGATGCGCGATGACGATCATGAGATTCTCGTACATCGTCGCAATCCGCTCTTCCAGGCCATCGAGGTTCCCGTAGATGGAGTGGCCCGTCAGAACGAGGCCTGACCACGCGCCGGATATCTGGTGCGCCTGGTCGGCGGTCTTCACGTCGACGCCGATCTCGCCACGCCGTTGGGCCTCGTTCAACTGTGCGGTGTTGAATTTGATCCATTCAGGCCAGGGAGTTCCGTATACCTCCCGCGCCTCATGGGTCAGCGACAGGCGCAAGGCAGCCATGATTTTCGGGTCCCGAGAGATCCTGTGACCAAGAATCATTCCGGCGTCGACCACCTCTTGAAGCTTGATTTCCTGTGGGACAAGCCCGTCGACTTGAAGAGTTGCTTCCAGGATCGCTACCGCGAGGTCCTTCTTTGACCGGAAATGGAAATAGAAGGCACCCTTGGTTACGGCTGCAACCCGGATGATCTCATTGACCGACGCCCCCTCGTATCCATTCCGCTCAAATACGAGGCCGGCCGCATCAAGGATCTTGCCGTACGTCCACTTGGCGCGGTCTGACTGCGCCCTGGACAGCTTGTGTGCCTCGGGCACGTTCCTTGCCCCCCTCTGCCGTCACTGACGACCTCATTCGTGATCTTCAAAGCGGAAGCGAGAATCTCACAGCCTGAGTAGATCGCGTAAGCCCCGATCGAGTCGCCGATGACATCTTCTGTCACGTTTGCGGTCATTGCGGTCATTATGGTCATTGCGGGGCTGTGGCAGCGCCCCTGGGTCGACCTCCGGGCGCCCGTGGACGGTCAGGGGGTGCCGGCCTCAGGGGTCAACTGGCCTCCTTCTGGGCATCCGTGATCGATTCCGCTTGACGCCTGGGTGGCCGGCATCCGAAGATGAGCGCCAACCGAACAGACCAACTGGTCCGCTGTAGGTCCTGTAGGTATGCAGATAAATAGGGCATCACTCCCGTAAGGGGTTGAGTCTCTTTGGGGGCGTCGAGCATCCAGGCTGGCACTCGAGCCGGGCCGAGGTGGGTGAGTAGGGCGATATCTGCTCAATCACACGGCTTGTGCAGGGGTGTTCTCCTCAGCTGGAGGCAGGTGGCGCGAACAGACCGTACGGTCTACTGAAGGACCGGGTCGTCTGTCGAGAGGCGAGCAGGCACGCGATCCGCCGCGACGTCCGACTGCATCCCGCGCTGCGCGATGCCTGCCTCAAGGGCATGACCGGACCGGGTCTGGGCTCTGGTACCGACCTGGTTCACAACGAAGGAGCGATACGTGCACTGCGCCACCCCCATCCGCGTCTTGGCCTCCAGGGATACCGGCTGGTCGCGGAGACCTCGAGGTCACTGAAGGCGTTCGTGCCCACGGGTACGACGAAGCCGGGCTCGGAACCCAAGCTCGGCCGTGCGATCGCTCGGTGGGGCGCGCGGGATCCGTGCGTCGCCGCGAACGCGGTGTGCGTACCTCCCTCGTGCCCCGTGCCGATCGACGCACCGGGCGGCCGGGCACACCGGCCGGGCTCCGGGCACCGGAGCGGGCAGTCGTGGCCACCGGCCCCAACTCCTGATGACCGCCGTCCAACGACATGCTCCGGCTACGCGCCGCGCGCGGCCGGCGGACCATTTGTCGACGTTCGCAAGAGCCGGTTGAACGATCGTCGAGAGGTGCCGGCTACAGCAGAGCCCGGTCGGCCGGCTGGCGGAGGTGGTGCAGCAGGTGAGGGACCGGGCCGCTCGCGGGGCGGCTTCACCAGCAAGATCCACCTGAGCGCCGACGGTCGCTGCCGACCGCAGTCCCTGCTCATCACCGCTGGCCAGCGGAGTGACAGCCTCCAGTTCTGACCGGTGCTGAAGAAGATCCGCGTTCCCTTTCTCGGGCCGGGCAGGCCCCGCAACAGGCCGGACGGCGTCGCCGTGAACACGGCCGGCAGCGACCGGCCGTGCCGGGAGTACCTGCGACGCCGGGGCATCCCGCACACGATCCCGGAGAAGTCCGACAGCCTGGCCGCCGGCCTGCGAAGAGGTGCACACGGTGGCCGGCGCTACGACAAGCGCGGCCACGTTTTCCTCGGCACCATCACGGCGGCAAGCCTCGTCATCTGGCTCCGCCCAGGACCGACCGGCGAGTTCCTAGGAACTCGCCTCAAGCGGTGCGGTGTTGTGAGCGACCATCAGCTGAGCCATCCGGTGCAACCGATGCCAGACGTGCACGCTGTCAGGTCCAGCGAGATCGGGAAGGACCCTCTCGATCTCGTCAGAGATGGACCTCACGGTCGCCATCCCCCGCTCGTGGAGAGATCCACCATCGACGCCCGCCACCTCAAGGCTGTTCCACCTGCGATCCCACGGCTCGTTCAGCAGGCAGGCAACCACGACTACAGGGCCTTCGGCAGCATCCATACCCACATTGTGGCTGGCCGCCTTGGCGGCGAGAGGCCGCGGCCGGCCAGCGCTGCCTGAATCGGCACCCGGCGCGGACACGAACCCGAGGACGAGACGGTGCCGCGGTGGCGGAGCTCCATCGAGGCAGCGGCGGCGCGGCGGTGCGAATTGCGGTGGGGCGCGTTGCGCAAGGTCCTATTCAGCCTTCGAGCGGCCCGTTGGCTGATTATGTGAGGTTGCATGAGGGGGTGGTGGGTGTTCCTGAACACATTGGGCAGGCCTGTCGGCTCGATTGCAATCGAGCTGGGTAAAGTCTTGGCATGGTGTCGAGCGTTGCGGTTGCGGTCTCATTGATTCCCGGTTGCCTCCCGGGAGGTTGTGTGATTCACTTGCAATGAATTTTCTGCGTTGATGCGGTGGGGGTGGATCGATATGGATACTCGGCGGCTATTTCTCTTTGCGTGCCGGTGCGCATGTCCGTCTGCGCGTCCGCGACTGAGATTCCCTGCGGGACCCCCGGCTTCGCCATGCCGTGCGGGGTCGTTTGCGGCCTGCCTGCCGCTGTTGTCCAGATAGACGCATCAGCCGTCCCGGAGCAGTTTTTCCTGGTGGTGGCCCTGCTCGCGGATCGTGGATCACCCGATCGCGCCGGATGTGTGGATTTCATTGGATCCCTGTCGTTGCCGCGTGCATTCGCGGGCGGGGGTGCCTCTTGGTCATGAATAAACGGGGGAGGGTCATGATGCAGTTTCGCTTGCTCGGGCCGCTGGAAGTGGTTCGTGATGGTGAACGGGCGGTCCTTGGCGGAGTAAAGCAGCGTGCGCTGCTGGGGAGACTTCTGCTCGAACCGAATCAGGTTGTCGCAACAAGTCGGTTAGTGGATTCGTTGTGGCCGGACGGTGAGCCGCCTATTACGGCCCGGAAGATTCTTCAGAATTCGGTCTGGTCGCTCAGGTCGGTGCTGCGGTCGCTGAGCGGGCGCGAGTCGTCGCCGGCGCTGATCACGCGTTCCCCCGGTTACATGCTGCACATCGACGAGGAAATGGTCGACGTGCACGCCTTCTCCCGCCGGCTGGAGCGCGGGCGCAAGAAGATGGCCGACGGGCTCCCGGCCGAGGCCGCCGTGATCCTGCGGGACGCGCTGGACCTGTGGCGCGGAGACCTCCTGGCCGATCTCGTGGAAGCCGGGATCGTCTGGCCCGAGTCGAACATCGTCGAGAACTCGCGCATCGACGCCCAGGAGCTGTACTTCGAGGCCAAGCTGGACTGCGGCCATCACCGTGAAGCGATCAGCGGCATCGAGGCGCTGGTGGAGGCCGAGCCGCTACGGGAACGGGCCCGCGGGCTGCTCATGCTGGCCCTGTACCGTGCCGGCCGGCAGAGCGAGGCGCTGAACGTCTATCAGCGCACGCATAGCGAACTCGTGGACCGGCTCGGTCTGGAGCCCGGGCCGTGGCTGCGGGACCTGCAGCGCCGCATCCTGTCGCACGACCCGACGCTCAACGAGTTCTCCCAGGCAGAGCCGGGAGCCGAGGAGGGCGGCTGGACCGGCCGACCGGCAGACGTGAGTGCGCGGCCCGCTCCGGAGCCGCCTCCCGATCACGACGGACCCGTGCCCAGCCTGCTGAACACGACCGGCCGGTCGCAGCCTCCGGCCGGTTCCCCGGAGCGTTCGCACCGGCGCGAGGTGACGGTCATGATCGTCCGGGCGCATGTCGGAGCAGGGGCGGGAACTCCGCACCTCGTGGGTGTGGACGATCTCCTCGACGGGATACACACCCTCGTCAGGGCAGGGGTGGAGTGTTGCGGGGGAGAGGTGCTCGCATCCGTGGGCTCCGCGACGATCGCTCTCTTCGACCTCGACGATCCACGGGAGGGCGCCGCGCGCGCGGCGCAGCTCGCCCTGCTGCTGCGGGACAGCCTCGACGCGTCGGACGAGAACCGCCATGGCATCACGATCAGGGCCATGGTGGCGACCGGCGACCTCCAGCGGCACTTCGACCCGGCGCCCCGGCGCAACCGGGTCTCGGCCAACGGCACGCTGCTGGACCAGTGCTGGGAGATCTTCCCGCGGGTACCGGCCGGCATGATCTGGGTGTCCGACCGCACCAGGGCGCTGACCCTGGACCAGGTGTCCTACCTGACCATGGTCGCCGAGGAACTGCCGTACTGGATCGCCGCATCGCATGCGGTGGAGTACCCGGTCGACACCGAGCCCTTCATGGACCGGGATCACGAGATGGAGATCCTGCAGCGGACCTTCCAGCGGGTGGAAGAGCGCGGCCTTCCCCACCTCGTGACCATCCTCGGCGACCACGGGACGGGGAAGAGCCGGCTCCTGATGGAGTTCTGCCGACTGCTCGAGGAAGAGGCCCGCACCGCTCCCTTCGTCGTGAAGTACCGGGTGAGCAGGTCGGTGAGCATCGACCCGGCATCGGTCGTCGCTCAACTGCGGTCGCTCTTCCGCGAGACCAGCCCGCTGGGCCCGGTCGGCGCCGCCCGTCCGGACGGCCCGGAGGCTGGGGGCGGTGTGTACGAGGCGGAGCGCCTCGTGTACGAAATCGCCCGGAAGCACCCGGTCGTCATCGCGGCCGATGATCTGCACCTCGCCGACGAAGCCACGCTCGAATTCTTCGAAAGGCTCGTATCGGGAAGCCAGTCCGGGATGCTGCTCATCGTGGCCTGCGCGAACGAGGATTTCCACCGCAGCTCCCCCCAGTGGGGGCTGGGCCAGCTGAACAGCACCCGGATCCTACTCGAAACCCTGTCGGTCGATTCGGTCACCCGGCTCTTCGAGAATCTGATCGCGACCATCGGGGACTGCATCGCCGAATCCACCTGGGAGACGTTCCACCGGATATTCGGGGATCCGGATTCCGTATCGGCGAAAAGGGCGCGCCTGCTCAGGGCGTTGCCGCTGATTGTCGGGACGAACTCCTTTCCCGGTGATCATGCGTCCCATGTGTCTCATGCGCCCCGAGAGCGGGTCAGTAGCCGTTGAAGAATCCGGTCAGCCGGTTGATCCGGCCGTCCTCGAAGGAGGCGACGTCGAATCCGCTCACCACCGGGGTGCCGCCGTCGGGGCCGACCTGCCATGCGAAGTGCACCACGTCGTGATGGGTCAGCACCGGCCCCAGGGTGAAGGGCATCCCGGTGAAGTTCCGCTGTGCCACGGCGATGTAGTCGCTGATGGCCGCGGTGCCCTGGGCGACGATGTTCGGATCCGTGTATATCGCGTTCGGGGTGAAAACCTCCTCGACCAGGGCCTGTCGAGGCCGGTCGTCGGATTCATTCCAGATCGCGATGTATTTCCCGACCAGCCGGGCGACGTCATTCCTGTCCATGAATCAATACCTTATCAGTGAATTCGCCTGAATATTCGGTCTATTGGGGGATGGGGGAAGGGGAGGGGGAGGGGCCGGAGGGCTCCCGGGTCCGGTCGGATGGGGGAACCCACCCAGCCGGCAACCCGGGAGCCCTCCGGCGAGGCGTCTATCCCAGGTCGTCGACCATGGCGAACAGATCCTCGTCGGCCGCGTCCTCCAGGTCCCTGCCCGGCTCCTCGTCACGGGCGGCGCCGCCCGCCGGAGCGTGACCGGCCAGCTGTACCAGCCGTGCCACCGCGTCCGGGTCGAGCAGTCCGTCACGGATCAGCGTCTCCAGCTGGTCGAGAACGGGCGCTGCCTGCCTCGCCGCCGCGATGGTGCGCAGGTTCTCGGCCAGGGCCGCCGCCGTCGGATGGTCGAACACCAGGGTGGTCGGCAGGCGTTCGCCGGTGGCGGCCGCCAGTCGGTTGCGCAGTTCGACCGCCGTCAGCGAGTCGAAGCCCAGGTCGGTGAACGGCACGTCGGAGGCGATCGCCGACACCTCGTCGTGGCCCAGGGCGGCGGCGACCTCGCGGCGGACCAGTTCGAGCACGGCCCCCGGACGGTCCCACGGGATGCCGACCGGCTGCTGGGCCGCCCGGGCCAGACCGGCCCGCGGTGCGGCAGCGGGTGCGGTACGGGGCATGAGGCCCCGCAGGACCGAGGGCGGGTGCGGGGCGGAGGCGAGCGCGACCCGGTCGACCCCCGTCACGGCGAACACCGGGCGCAGGGCGTCGTCCGCGGCCGGGCCGGCGAGCTCCGCGGTGGCGAGGTCGAAGGCGGCCAGTGCCTCCGGCACCGCGATCGGACGCAGCCCGAGCCCGAGGATCCGTCGCAGGTCCGCATCCGAGAGCCCGTCGCCCATCCCGGTCTCCCACAGTCCCCAGGCCAGCGAGACCGTGGGCAGGCCGAGCGAGGTGCGGTACTCGGCCAGGGCATCCAGGAAGGTGTTCCCCGCCGCGTAGTTCGCCTGTCCTGCCGTACCGAGCAGTCCCGCGATCGACGAGTAGAGCACCACGGGCCGATCGCCGGCCGCTTCGTGCAGGTGCCAGGCGGCATCGATCTTGGGCCGGAGCACGGAGTCGACCTGCTCGGGCGTGAGCCCCTCCAGCGTTCCGTCGGACAGCGTCCCGGCGGCGTGCACGAAGGCGACGGGCCGGTGGAGCGCCACGAGTTCGGCCAGCGCTTCGCGGTCGGTCACGTCGCAGGCCGCCGCGATGATCCTGACACCGTCCCCGGCGCCTTCGAGATCCGGCGCCTTGCCGCTCCGGCTGACCAGCAGCAGCGAACGGGCGCCGTGCCGGGCCACCAGGTGCGCGGCCAGCTCCGAGCCCAGCGCGCCGCTCGCCCCGGTGATCATCACCGTGCCCTCGGCCCAGGGGAACGTGGGACCGTCCCCGCCCTCGCCCTGCGTGACGGCCGGCCGGTCACCGGCCGGGCGCTCGTACCGGACCAGCCGCGGGACGAGGAGCTCCCCTCCCACGATGCGGACCTGGGGCTCGTCCGAGCCCTCGGCCCCGGCCAGGACCTCGGCGACGGTGTCCCGTACGTCCGCGGAGCCGTCCCAGTCCGGAAGGTCCACCAGGACGAACCGGCCCGGGTGTTCGGCCGCGGCGCTGAGGACCAGGCCGCGGACGCCGGCATGCGCCAGGTCGGAGCCGATGGCCACCGCGAGCTTGCCGGTGGCGTCACCGGCAAGCCGGTCGCGCAGCGCCCCGAGGGTGTGGTGGACGGCGTGGCGGGCCCGCTGAGGCAGGTCGCCGGTACCGGAATCGACCAGGAGCACCTCGTACCCGGCGCCGGCCACCGACGTGCCGACCGGCTCGCCGGACCGCTCGGGCCTGCGCCACACCGGGGTGTACAGCAGGTTCTCCCCGGCCGCCGCGCCGCCCGGGAGACCGGTGAGCGGGCGCAGCGCCAGCTCGTCCACCTCGGCCAGGACGCGGCCGTCGTCGCCATCGGTCACCAGCAGGCGTACCGTGTCCGGGCCCGTGGGTGTGATCCGGGCCCGCAGGGCGGCGCCCGGCGCCGCCACGGGGGCGTGGAAGCGCACCCCGCTCCAGGCGAACGGCAGGGTGGCCGGCCGGTCCCCGGCGACGCCGGGCAGCAGCGCGTGCAACGCCGCGTCCAGCAGCGCCGGGTGCACGGCGAACCCCGTACCGGCCGGGGCCGTCCCGGCCGCCACCTCGACCTCGGCGAACAGTTCGTCGCCGTTGCGCAGCAGGCGCCGCAGCCCCTGGAAGGCGGGGCCGTACGCGTACCCGTGCTCGGCGACCCGGTCGTACATCCCGGTGAGGTCGATCTCCGTCGAGCCCTCCGGCCACGGACCGGCCTCCGTCGCGGCCGGGTGGGCCCCCGGGCGCAGGGTTCCGGCGGCGTGCCGGGTCCACGGAAGGTCGCCGGAGCCGGGATCGCCGCTCCGGGAGAACAGCGTGACTTCGGTGCCGTCGACGACCATCTGGAGGGTGAGCGCACCGGACTCCGGTACGACCAGGGGCTCGGTCACGGTGAACTCCGCGAGCGGGCCCGCCGATGCGGCCAGTTCGACCAGCGCCGTACCGGGGACGATCACGATGCCCCGCACCCGGTGGTCGGCCAGCCACGGATGGGCGGCGAGCGAGAGCCGGCCGGTCGAGACGGTGGCGCCGCCTTCGCCCGTACCGCCCGTGGCCAGGTCCACCGCCGCATCCAGCAGCGGGTGTCCGGCGGAGCGCAGACCGGCGCCGACCACGTCGGCCCGTCCGGCCGGGTCGAGCCAGAACCGCTTGCGCTGGAACGCGTACGTGGGTGCGTCCACCGCTTCGGCGCCGGGGAACACCGCGCTCCAGTCGATCCCGGCACCCCGGGTGAACAGGGTACCGAGCGCACCGGCCACGGAGTCCGCCTCGGGCCGGCCGGCCCGCCGCAGCGGTACCGCGACCGGGCTGTCGGCCTCGTCGGCGGGGAACGCGGCCGCGACCATGCCGGTGAGCACCGCATCGGGTCCCACCTCCAGGACCGTGCGCACACCCTGGTCCCGGGCGGTCAGCACCGCTTCGTGGAAGCGGACCGTCGCCCGCACCTGGTTCACCCAGTACTCAGGGTCGGTCCACTCCTCGGCGCTCGCTCCGGTGACCGTGGAGATCGCGGGGATCTCCGGGGCGCGGTAGGCGAGTTCCCGGGCGACCGCCCGGAAGTCCGCCAGCATCGGCTCCATCAGCGGGGAGTGGAAGGCGTGGCTGACCGACAGCCGCTTGGTGCGCCTGCCCCGTGCGGTGAACTCCGATGCGACGAAGGGCAGCAGGGCCTCCTCGGCGCCGGACAGCACGACCGAGGCGGGACCGTTGACCGCGGCGACCGCGACCCCGTCAGGCAGGACCAGCTCGTCCAGTCCGGCGGCGGCCGTCTCGACGGCGACCATCGCGCCGCCGCGCGGCAGGGCCTGCATGAGGCGGCCGCGGGCGGCGACCAGCCTGGCCGCGTCCGGCAGCGACAGCACCCCGGCGACGTGTGCGGCGGCCAGCTCGCCGATCGAGTGGCCGAGTACCACGTCGGGCCGGATCCCCCACGATTCCACGAGGCGGAACAGCGCGACCTCGACGGCGAACAGCGCGGGCTGCGCCGTCCCGGTCTCGTCCAGGCCCGATCCGTCGGCGATCGCCGTCCGCACCGTCGACCGGAGCGAGGTGTCGAAGTGCGCGCAGACCGCGTCGAAGGCTGCCGCGAACACCGGATACGCGGCGGCCAGTTCGAGACCCATGCCGATCCGCTGGGCACCCTGTCCGGTGAACGCGAAGGCCAGCCGGCCTCCGGCCACGCGGACCGGGACCGCGTCCCGCAGCGCCGCGGGGCTCGTCGCCGCGATCCGGTACGTCATGGCGGAACGGGTGGCCAGGGTGTACGCCTCGTCCGCCGTGGACAAGGACGCGACCCGCTCCGCCTGTTCGGCGAGCGCCTGCTCGGTACGGGCGGACAGCACCCAGGGGACCGGGGGCCGGGCGGGGCCGGCCGGAACCGCGGATACCGGTGCCCCGGAGCCCCCTGCCCCGGAGGCGGGAGCCGGTGCGGCCTCGGCCTCCTCCAGCACCACGTGCGCGTTGGTGCCGCCGAAGCCGAAGGAGGACACGCCGGCCCGACGGGGCTGTGCGCCCCGCGGCCACGGGCGGGCCTCGGTCAGCAGCTCGACGCTGCCCTGCGACCAGTCGACGTGCCGGGACGGGGCGGCGACGTGCAGGGTCGCCGGGGCGATCCCGTGCCGCATGGCCTGGACGACCTTGATGATCCCGCCGACGCCCGCCGCCGCCTGGGCGTGTCCGATGTTCGACTTCAGCGAGCCCAGCAGCAGGGGGCGCTCCCGGTCCCGGCCGTACGTGGCCATCACGGCCTGCGCCTCGATCGGGTCGCCGAGCCTGGTCCCCGTACCGTGCGCCTCCAGCAGTTCCACGTCGGCGGGGGAGAGGTCGGCGGAGTCGAGCGCCGCCATGATCACCCGCTCCTGGGCGGGACCGCTCGGCGCCGTCAGCCCGTTCGAGGCACCGTCGGAATTCACCGCCGAGCCGCGCAGGACGGCGAGCACCCGGTGCCCGTTGCGCCGGGCGTCCGACAGCTTCTCCAGCAGCAGCATGCCCGCGCCCTCCGACCAGCCGGTGCCGTCGGCGTCGTCGGAGAACGACTTGCACCGGCCGTCCTCGGACAGCCCGCGCAGCCGGGAGAACTCCACGAACGCCGTCGGCGTGGCCATCACCGTCGCGCCGCCCGCCACGGCGAGCTCGCACTCCCCGCGGCGCAGTGCGCTCGCGGCCAGGTGCACCGCGACCAGGGAGGACGAGCACGCGGTGTCCACGGTGAGGGTCGGCCCCTCGAACCCGAAGGTGTACGCGAGCCTGCCGGAGGCGATGCTTCCGGCGCTGCCGCTGTACAGGTAGCCCTGCACCCCCTCCGCAGGCAGGTCCGGCCGCGAGCCGTAGTCGCTGTACATCACGCCGACGAACACCCCGGTCCGGCTGCCGCGCAGGTCCTGCGGGTCCAGGCCCGCCTGCTCCACGGCCTCCCAGGTGGTCTCCAGCAGCTGCCGCTGCTGCGGGTCCACGGCCATCGCCTCCCGCGGCGACAGGCCGAAGAACTCCGCGTCGAAGCGGTCGGCGTCGTGCAGGAACCCGCCCCGGCGGGTCGTGGAGGTGCCGGGGTGGTCCGCGTCGGGGTGGAACAGCTCGGCCGGCCAGCCGCGGTTCACCGGGAAGTCCGACGTGGCGTCACGACCGTCGGCCACCAGCCGCCACAGGTCCTGCGGCGAGGCGACCCCGCCCGGGTAGCGGCAGGCCATCCCGACGATCGCGATCGGCTCGTCGTGGCCGTTCGCGGCCGCCACGGGCCGGTCCCGGTCCGGAGCGCGGAGCCCCGGCTCCTCGGCCGTGACGAGCCCGAGCAGGTGCTCGGTCAGCGAGGCAGGGGTGGGGTGGTCGAACACGATGGTCGCGGACAGCCGGCGGCCGATCGCGGCGCCGAGCTGGTTGCGCAGCTCGACGGCTGTGAGCGAGTCGAAGCCGAGCTCGCTGAACGAGCGGTCCTCCTCGATCTCGGAGGCGTCGGCGTGGCCGAGGACCGCGGCGATCTGGTCGCGGACGATCTCCCGGAGGGCCGCGGGGCTGACGCCCGGCGCGTCCGCGCCGTCCTGGCCGGGCGTGTGGTCCCGTACGGCCGCCGTCGTGACGGTGGCCGGTCCGGCCAGGTTGCGCAGTACCGCGGGGAGGTCGGTCCGCCCCCGGAGCGCGGAGCGGTCGAACCGGGTCAGGGCCAGCACCGCGGCGCCGTCGCCGACGGCCGGGTCGAGGGAGGCGTCGAACAGGCCGAGCGCCTCCGCGGTGTCCAGCGGATGCAGGCCGGAGCGGGCCAGCCGCTGGATGTCCGTGTCGGTCAGCTGCTCGGAGATGGTGCTGGCCTGCGCCCACAGGCCCCAGGCCAGCGAGACCGCAGGATGTCCGAGGCTGCGGCGGTGCTCGGCGAGGGCGTCCAGGAAGGTGTTGGCCGCCGCGTAGTTCGCCTGGCCCGCGGTGCCGAGCAGCCCGGCGACCGAGGAGTACAGGAACAACGGCCGGTCGCCGGCCAGTTCGTGCAGGTGCCAGGCCGCGTCCACCTTCGGGCGCAGCACCGCGTCGACCTGCTCGGCCGTCATCCCGGTCAGGGTGGAGTCGGCGACGACGCCCGCGGTGTGCACCACAGCGGCCGGCTCGTGCTCGGCGAAGACACGTTCGAGGGCCTGTCGGTCGGTCGCGTCGGCGGCCACCAGACTCACGGCCGCGCCGAGGCCCGCCAGCTCGTCCCGCAGGTCGGCGGCGCCGGGCGCCGCTTCGCCCCGCCGGCTGACGAGCACCAGGTCCCGCACCCCGTGTCGTACGACCAGGTGCCTGGCCAGCACCGTGCCGAGGGTTCCGGTCGCGCCGGTGACCAGGACCGGACCCGCGGACAGGTCCACCCCGGGGGCCGCGGCGTCCGCCGGGGACCCGCCCGGGCGTGCCAGCCGCGGCACCAGGATCCTGTCCCCGCGGATCGCCAGTTCCGGCTCCGGGGTCCGCAGGGCGGCCTCCAGCAGCGCCCCGTCGGCGGATGCGCCGGCCTCGATCAGCACGAACCTGCCGGGGTTCTCCGCCTGGGCGGTGCGGATCAGGCCGCGCAGCGCGGCGTGTGACAGGCCCGGGGTGATCACGAAGGCGTGCCGGCGCCGGTCGTCCTCGGCGAGGACGGCCCTGAGTTCCGCCAGCACGGAGTGGACCAAGGCCCTGGCAGCCGTCGGCACGTCGTGTTCCGCGTGCCGGGTGTGTTCCGGCAGGTCCGCCACAGGGTGCACGACGGCCGGTTCGAGGGAGGCGTCGGGGTCGGCGGCATCCTGCCAGACCACGGTGTGCATCCCCGTCGGCGCGTGGCCCGCGCCGACGGGCAGCAGCGCCAGTTCGTCCACCGTCAGCACCGCGCGACCGTCGCGGTCGTGGATCACCAGGCCCGCCGTGTTCCCGCGGACCGTGACCCGCGCGCTCAGCGCCGTCGCTCCGGTCGCGTACCGGGTCACCCCGGTCCAGGAGAACGGCAGCACCGGCCGGGCGCCGGGATCGACGACTCCGGGGAGCAGCACGTGCAGCACCGCGTCGAGCAGCGCCGGGTGTACGCCGTACCGGGCCGCTTCGCCGTGGTACCGCTGCGGCAACTCCACCTCGACGAACCGTTCGTCGCCGGCCTGGCGCACCTCGCGCAGGCCCTGGAATGCCGGGCCGTAGTGGTAGCCGTGCTCCCCGAGCCGCTCGTACACCCCGGCCAGGTCGGCCTCGGTGCCGGCCGGTTCCGGTGCGGCCGGGGGCTCCTGCGACCCGGGCACGAGCACGCCGTGGGCGTGCCGGGTCCACGCGGCCGGCTCGCCGCTCCCGGCCGGCGGACCGGAGTGGATCGTCAGCGCGCGGCTGCCGTCCGGCTCCGGGGCCTCGACCCGGACCTGGACCGCCACGGCTCCTTCCTCGGGTACCACCAGCGGTGCGGTGAAGGTGAGTTCGGCCAGTGCGGGGCAGCCCACCCGGGCCCCGGCGTGCAGAGCCATGTCCAGCAGCGCCGTGCCGGGTACGAGGACCTCCCCGCGGATCCGGTGGTCGCCGATCCAGCCGCCGGCGCCGATCTCGCCGCCCAGTACGGTCGCGCCGTCGACCAGGCCGACCACGGTGTCCAGCAGCGGATGCGCGGACGACGGGGTCTCCAGCCAGTACCGGCGGTGCTGGAACGGGTAGCGCGGCAGCGGCACCGGCGCGGTCGTGCGCAGCACGGCCGACCAGTCCACCGGTACGCCCCGGACGTGCAGGGCCCCGAGGGCGGTGAACGCGGTGTCCGCGTCGCCGCGTCCGGAACGCAGCATCGGCAGGGAGGTGCCGGCACCCGTGGCGCCGCCCGTGCCGGGAGCCTCGTCCGCGAGCGCCTGTCCGACCATGGCCGTCAGCACTCCGTCCGGGCCGAGTTCGACGAACTCGGTGACACCGGCGCGTCGCAGGGTGCGCACGCCGTCGAAGAAGCGGACCGCTTCCCGGACATGGGTCACCCAGTAGTCCGGCGATGTCAGCTGCCCCGCGGTGGCGATCTTCCCGGTGACGTTCGAGACGACCGGGATCCGCGGCTCGTGGAAGGCCACGGTGTCCAGCTCGGCGCGGAAGCCGGCCAGCGCCTCGTCCATGTGGGCCGAGTGGAAGGCGTGGCTGACCGACAGCCGCCGGGTCCGTCGGCCCCGGTCCGTCCAGAGCGCGATCATCGAGGTCACCGCGTCGTCGTCACCGGAGACCACGACGGACCGGGGGCCGTTCACCCCGGCGATCGCCGCCCCGGCGGCCAGGGATGCGAGCACCTCCTCCTCGGAGGCCTCCAGCGCGGCCATCGCCCCGTCCTCGCGGGCGGACTGCATGGCAGCCCCCCGGGAGGTGACCAGGCGGCAGGCATCGGCCAGGTCGAACACGCCGGCCACGTGCGCCGCGGCCACCTCTCCGACCGAATGCCCGAGCAGGTAGTCAGGGGTGACGCCGTGGTGCTCGGCGAACCGGTAGAGCGCCACCTCCACGGCGAACAGCGCGGCCTGGGTGTAGGCCGTCCGGTCGAGCAGGGCCGCGTCGGCGCTCTCCGGCTCGGCGAACAGGACGGCGGTCAGCGGCCGGTCGAGCACCGGGTCGATGTGCGCGGCCACCGCGTCGAGCGCGGCACGGAAGACGTCGGACCGCTCGTACAGCTCGCGTCCCATTCCGGCCCGCTGCGCGCCCTGCCCGGTGAACAGGAAGGCCGTCGCACCGCGGCCGGTGCCGTGCCCCTGGACGACGCCCGCGGCAGCGGTGCCCGCCGCGACGGCGTCCAGGCCGCGCAGCAGGGATTCCCGGTCGGCGCCGAGGACGACGGCCCGCCGGTCCAGCAGGGCGCGCCGCCCGGAGAGCGTGCCGGCGACGTCGGCGAGGCCGAGGTCCGGGTGTCCGTCGAGGTGGGCGCGCAGCTCGGCGGCCCGCTCCCGCAGGGCCTGGTCGGTGCGGGCCGACAGCACCAGCGGCACCACGGGCGGGACCGTGCCGGGCAGGACGCCCGTACCGGCGGGGACCGGGGCGGGCCCGGCCTGTTCGAGGATGACGTGGGCATTGGTGCCGCTGATCCCGAACGCCGACACCGCGGCACGGCGCGGCCGGCCGAGGTCCGGCCACTCCTGCTGCTCGCCGAGCAGCTCGATCGCGCCCGCGGACCAGTCCACGTGCGGCGACGGCTCGCCCAGGTGCAGGGTGCGCGGCTGGACGCCGTGCCGCATCGCCTGGACCATCTTGATCACGCCGCCCACACCGGCGGCGGCTTGGGCGTGTCCGAGGTTCGACTTCAGCGAACCCAGGCGGGCGGGCTCCTCGCGGTCCTGCCCGTACGTGGCCAGCAGGGCCTGGGCCTCGATCGGGTCGCCGAGCCGGGTGCCGGTACCGTGCGCCTCGATCAGGTCGACGTCGCCGGCGGAGAGGCCGGCGTCGGTGAGGGCGGCTCGGATCACCCGCTCCTGCGAGGGCCCGTTCGGTGCCGTCAGCCCGTTGGAGGCGCCGTCGGAGTTCACCGCGGAACCGCGCAGTACGGCCAGCACCTGGTGCCCGTTGCGCCGTGCGTCCTCCAGCCGCTCCACCAGGAGCAGGCCGACCCCCTCCGACCAGCCGGTTCCGTCGGCGTCGGCCGAGAAGGACCTGCACCGGCCGTCGGTCGACAACCCCTTCTGCCGGGAGAACTCCACGAACGTGCTCGGCCCGGACATGACCGTGACGCCTCCCGCCAGGGCCAGGTCCACCTCGCCCGAGCGCAGCGAGCTCGCGGCCAGGTGCAGTGCGACCAGGGAGGACGAGCACGCGGTGTCCACCGTGATCGCCGGCCCCTCCAGGCCGTAGTTGTACGCCAGCCGGCCGGAGATCACGCTGGAGGTGTTGCCCGCCAGCAGGAAGCCCTCCACCTCCCGCGGGGTGACCGCCAGGCGCGAGGCGTAGTCGTCGTACATCACGCCGGTGAACACGCCGGTCCGGCTGCCGCGCAGGACGGCCGGGTCGATCCCGGCGTGCTCGAAGGTCTCCCAGGCCGTCTCCAGCAGCATCCGCTGCTGCGGGTCGGTGGCCAGCGCCTCGCGCGGCGACATGTCGAAGAACGCCGCGTCGAACAGGTCCGCCTCGTGCAGGAACCCGCCGCGCCGGGTGTAACTGGTGCCGAGGTGGTCCGGGTCGGGGTGGTACAGCCCGTCCAGGTCCCAGCCGCGGTTGGTCGGGAACTCGGAGATGGCGTCCCGTCCGTCCAGCACCAGCTGCCACAGGTCGTCGGCGGATCGGACTCCACCGGGGAACCGGCAGGCCATGCCGACGATCGCGATCGGTTCGTCGGTACGGCCGCGGTTCTTCCGCGGCCGCCGGGTACCGCCGGCCTGCTGCCGGTCCCCGGCCGTGCCCGCGTCCTCGGCCAGGAAGGCGGCCAGGGCCTGCGGCGTGGGGTGGTCGAACACCAGGGTGGCGGGGAGCTGCCGGCCGGTGGCCGCGATCAGCCGGTTGCGCAGCTCGACGCCGGCCAGCGAGTCGAAGCCCTGTTCCCGGAAGGCCTTGCCCAGGTCGAGCGCGCTCGGGCTCGCCAGGCCCAGCACCCCGGCCGTGGTCGCCCGTACGAGCTCCTCGGCCTGCTTCGCGGTGAGGGCCTGCCCCGCGCGGGCGGTCGGAGCGGCCGCGGCGGGCCTGCGGCGGCGGACCAGCCCGGACAGCAGGGGCGGGACCGGGCCGGTTTCGGTGAGCAGGGACGGCCGGAGGAGCGCCGGGACCGGTAGCACGGTGTCCGCCGCGTCCGCGGACAGCGACCGGTCGAACAGGGCGAGCCCCTGTCCGGCGGTCAGCGGCGCCACCCCGGACCGGGTCCAGCGGCTCAGGTCGGAGGCGCCGAGGGACTGCCCCATGCCCTCTTCCCACAGGCCCCAGGCCAGCGACGTGCCGGGCAGGCCGAGGCCGCGGCGGTGCGCGGCCAGAGAGTCCAGGTAGGCGTTGGCAGCCGCGTAGTTGGCCTGGCCGGCCGTGCCGAGCAGACCGGAGATCGAGGAGAACAGGACGAGGGAGACCGGGTCGCGGTCGGCGGTGAGCTCGTGCAGGTACCGTGCGGCGTCCGCCTTGGCGGCCATGACCGTGCCGATCCGCTCCTCGGTGAGGGCGGTGATCGTGGCGTCGTCGAGCACCCCGGCGGTGTGGATCACCGCGGTCAGCGGATGGGCGGCCGGCAGGCCGTCGATCAACGCGGCCAGCGCGGTGCGGTCCGTCACGTCGACGGCCGCGATGCGCACGCCGTCCAGTTCCGCCGCCAGCTCGGTGGCACCGGGCGCGTCCGGGCCGCGGCGGCTGACGAGCAGCAGGTTCCGTACGCCGTGCCGGTGGTGGAGGTGCCGGGCGATCAGGGCACCCAGCCCGCCGGTGCCCCCGGTGATCAGGACCGTGCCGTCGGGGTTCCAACCGAACGCGGCCGCGGTGCCGCCGGCGGTCGCTGCGTCTTCGGGCACGGAGGTGCGGGGGACCGGTGCGGCGGACCTGGCGATCCGGGGCACCAGCAGTCCGCCGTCCCGTACGGCGAGCTGCGGCTCCCCGGTCCGTACGGCCGCGTCGGCGGCTTCCGCCGCGGTGGCGGTGCCGGAGACGTCGACCACGACGATCTGGTCGGGGTACTCGCTCTGGGCGGTGCGCGCCAGGCCCCACACCGCGCCCGCGGCCGGGTCGGCGACGGGTTCGCCCGGTGCGACGGCCACCGCGTTCCGGGTGACCAGCACCAGCCGGTCCCGCGCCTCGTGGTCGGCGGACACCCAGTCCCGGATCGCCGCGAGCGCGACGGCGGCCGCGGCGGCGGGGGTGCGGGACGGGACGATCTCGACCACGGTCGGACGCGGGGCGTCGCCGTCGGCGTCCCCGCTCCGAGCGGTGCGGGGCTGCCAGGCCAGCTCGTACAGCGGGACGGCGTCGGCCGAGGCCGGGGACGACGCCCGGAAGGCCAGCCCGTCGACGGTGGCGACCGCGGTGCCCGCCGCGTCGGCGATCAGCAGTTCGTACGTGTCGCCGCCGGCCGGGGTGAGCCGGGCGCGGAACTCCGTCCCGCCGACCGTGCCGGGGTGCAGGCGCACCCCGCTCCAGGCGAACGGGAGGCGTGTGCCCTCCCCGCCGTCGACCAGGCCCAGCACGATCGGGTGCAGCACCGCGTCCACCAGCGCCGGGTGCAGCAGGAATCCGGACTCCGCGCCGAAGTGCCCGTCCGGGATGCGGACCTCGGCGTACACGGTGTCACCGTCCCGGTACACCGCCCGCAGCCCGCGGAACGTGCCGGTGTAGTCGTATCCGCGCCCGGTCAGCAGCTCGTAGGCGTCCCCGACCGGTACCGGGTCGCCGGCGGGCGGCCACTCCGGCACGTCGTCCGTACCGGGCCCGGAATCCGGGTCGGCTTCGCCGATCAGTCCGGACGCGTGCCGCGTCCACTCCTGCTCGCCGTCCCGGCGTGAGTGCACCGCCAGCTGCCGGCCGTGCACGGTGACCTGGAGCTGCACCGCGCCGGAGGCGGGCAGCACGAGGGGGCTCTCCAGGGTCAGGTCCGCCACTTCGGGCAGGCCCACCCGCTCGCCGGCGAACAGCGCCATCTCCAGGAACGCCGTCCCGGGCAGCAGCACCGAACCGTTGATCACGTGCCCGGCGAGCCACGGGTGGTCGGCCAGCGACACGGTCCCGGCCAGTACCACCTCGTCCCGGTCGACCAGCTCCACCACCGAGTCGAGCAGGGGGTGACCGGAGGCGCCGCGCGCGGGACGCGGCGGCAGCCAGTACCGGTCGCGGCGGAAGGGGTGCGTGGGTTCCGTGCCCCGGGCCCGGGCCAGACCGGCGGCGAACACGCCCGCCTCGGAACCGGCGGACCGGCTCAGCGCGACGGCCCGCGCGACGCCGGCGGACCTGACCAGCGGGGTGAGCGCGGCCGACGGCCCGATCTCGACGAACAGGCCGGCGCCCGCCTCGCGCAGGGCCGACACGGCATCGTGGAACCGGACGGTGCCGCGGATCTGCGCGACCCAGTGGTCGGCGTACCCGGCCGTGTCGGCGGGCAGCGGCCGCCCGGTCACCGTGGAGATCACGGGAATCCGCGGCGGCCGGTAGTCGACCGACTCGGCCACCGTGCGGAACTCGTCGAGCACGTCGTCCATGTGGGGGGAGTGGAAGGCATGACTGACGGTCAGCCGGGTGACCCTGCGGCCGCGCTCCCGCCATCCTGCGGCGACGGTCTCGGCGGCGTCGGCATCGCCGGCGAGCACCACCGACGCCGGGCCGTTCACCGCGGCGACCACGACGCCGTCGACCAGGGTGCCGGCGACCTCGGCCTCGGTGGCCTCCACGGCGACCATCGCGCCGCCGGAGCGGGCCTGCTGCATCAGCCGGCCCCGGGCCGCCACCAGCTTCGCGGCGTCCGCCAGCGAGAACACCCCGGCCACGTAGGCCGCGGCGAGTTCGCCGATGGAGTGCCCGGCGAGCAGTTCGCCGGTCAGCCCCTGCTCGGCGGCGAGTTCGGCCAGCGCCACCTCGAAGGCGAACAGCGCGGGCTGGGTGTAGCGGGTCTGGTTCAGCTCCGGCGCGGCATCGGATCCGGCGCGGAACATCAGCTCCTTCAGCGGCCGGTCCAGGTGGAGGTCGAAGGCGGCGCACACTTCGTCGAGGGCACGCGCGAACACCGGGTACTGCTCGTACAGTTCGCGGCCCATGCCGGGACGCTGTGCCCCCTGGCCGGTGAACAGCAGAGCCGTCGGGGTCTGCTCTCCCTCCTCCAGGACGACGTGGGCGTTGGTGCCGCTGATGCCGAACGCGGACACCGCGGCGCGGATCGGGCGGCCGGCGCGCTGCCACTCCCGGGCCTCGGTCAGCAGCTCGACCCGGCCCGACTCCCAGTCCACCCGAGGGGTCGGGACGTCGGCGTGCAGGGTGCGGGGCAGCAGCCCGTGCCGCATCGCCTGCACCGTCTTGATCACGCCGGCGACGCCGGCGGCCGCCTGGGTGTGGCCGATGTTCGACTTCAGCGAGCCCAGGTACAGCGGGGCGTCGCGGTCCTGCCCGTAGGCGGCGAGGATCGCGTCGGCCTCGATCGGGTCGCCGAGCGAGGTGCCGGTGCCGTGGGCCTCCAGCAGGTCGACGTCCGAGCCGGACAGACCGGCGTCGGCCAGCGCGGCACCGATCAGCCGCTGCTGGGAGAGGCCGCTGGGCGCGGTCAGCCCGTTGGAGGAGCCGTCGGAGTTGATGGCGGTGCCCCGGACCACCGCGAGTACGGGGTGGCCGTGGCGGCGGGCGTCCTCCAGCCGCTCCAGCACGAGCATGCCCACGCCTTCGGACCAGCCGGTGCCGTCGGCGTCGGCGGAGAACGGCTTGCACCGCCCGTCGGCGGCCAGCCCGTGCTGCCGGGAGAACTCCTCGAACATGCCCGGTGTGGCCATCACGCTCACGCCGCCCGCGACGGCTGCGGACGCCTCGCCGCTGCGCAGGGCCCGTACCGCCAGGTGCAGGGCGACCAGCGAGGAGGAGCAGGCGGTGTCCACGGTGAGCGTCGGGCCCACGAAGCCGAACTGGTAGGCGATGCGGCCCGACAGCACGCTGGGCGTGGTCCCGGTGAGCACGTAACCCTTGACGTCTTCGCCGGCCTCGTGCATCCGGGGGCCGTAGTCGGAGGAGGTACCCCCGACGAACACGCCGGTACGGCTGCCCCGCAGGGACTTGGGGTCGATCCCGGCCCTCTCCAGCGCCTCCCAGGTGGTCTGCAGCAGCAGCCGCTGCTGCGGATCCATGGCCAGCGCCTCGCGGGGGGAGATGCCGAAGAACTCCGCGTCGAACTCGGCCGCGGTGTCGAGGAATCCGCCGACCCGGGAGTAGCCCTCACCGGGCTGCCAGCCGCGGTCGGCCGGGAACGCGCCGGTCACGTCCTGCTCCCGGGAGACCACGCGCCACAGGTCTTCCGGGGAGGCGAGTCCGCCCGGGAAGCGGCAGGCCATGCCGACGATCGCGATCGCGTCCTCGTCGCGGCCGGTGGCGGAGCCCGCCCGTGCGGACGGGCGGGGCGCTTCAGGGGCGCGCCCCGCGTGTCCGGGGTCGATCCCGGTCTCGGCGAAGTAGCCGATCAGCTCCTGGGGCGTCGGATAGTCGAACAGCAGACCGCTGGGCAGCGGCCGGCCGGTGGCCAGGGACAGACTGTCGATGAGCTCCACCGTCATGAGCGACGAGAAGCCGAGGTCCCGGAAGTTCGTGTCCAGCTCCACGCCCTGCGCGTCGCCCGCGCCGAGGGCCGCCGCCACCTGTTGCCTGACCAGGACGGCCGGGTCGGTGCCGCTGGCGTCGGAGGTACCGGTGCCCGGCGCCGGGGTGCCGCGCTCGCCGGTCCAGAACCGCTCCCGCTGGAACGGGTATCCCGGCAGCCGGACCCGTGCGGCGCGGACGTCCGCGTACGCCGGCGCCCAGTCGACGTCCGCGCCCTGGACGTACTCGGCCGCGAGGGCGGCCAGTTCGGCGGTCCGCGGGTCGGCGGGCTCGTCGCCGCGGCCCGCGGCGGTACCGGACGCCGCGTCCTGCCCGGCCCCGGGAGCGTCGTCCGAGACCACGTTCGGCGCGGGCGTCCCGTGGGCGACGGCGTCCAGTCCGGCGCGCAGGCCGTCGGCGTCCGAGGCGAGGACGACGGCCCGGTGCCGGAACGCCGTCCTGGTCGTGGCCAGGGAGAACCCCAGGTCGTACGGGGCGAAACCGGTGTCGCGCAACAGGGCGGCGTGCGCCCGCAGCGCGGCCGGGGTCCGGCCCGACACGGGTACCGGGACCAGCCGGGCGTCCGGCTCCGCGTCACCTGCCGCCCGGCCGGAAGTCTTCTGCCCGGAGGTCTTCTGCCCGGAGGTCCCCTGCCCGGTGGCCGTCTGCCCGGAGGCCGGCGGCTCGCTCAGGACCACGTGCGCGTTCGTGCCGCCCATGCCGAACGACGAGACGCCGGCGATCAGCGGCCGGTCCGGGTGCGGCCAGTCGGAGAGGCCCGTGTTGACCCGTAGCCCGAGATCCTCGAACGGGATCCGCGGATTCGGGGTGGCGAAGTTCAGGCTCGCGGGCAGGAGCCGGTTGCGGATCCCGAGCACGGTCTTGAGCAGCCCGGTGATGCCGGCGGCGCCCTCCAGATGCCCGATGTTGGTCTTCACCGACCCCACGAGCAGGGGGTCCGCTCCCGCAGCGGCCCCGTCCGCCTCCCGGCTCGAGAAGACCGCGCCCAGGGCGGCCGCCTCGATCGGATCGCCGACCGGTGTCCCGGTGCCGTGCAGTTCCACGTACTGCACCTGCTCCGGGGCGACGCCGGCCCGGCGCAGCGCGGCACGGATGACCCGCTCCTGCGCCTGGGGGCTGGGCACCGTCAGCCCGGGGGTGGCCCCGTCGTTGTTGACTGCGCTGCCCCGCACGACCGCGTAGACGTCGTCCCCGTCGGCCAGGGCCGTCGCCAGCGGCTTGAGCACCAGGGCCACGGCGCCCTCGCCGCGTGCGTAGCCGTTGGCGCGGGCGTCGAAGACGTAGCTGTGCCCGTCCGGGGACAGGCCGCCGAACCGCTGCGCACCCAGAGCGCCCTCCGCCAGGAGGTTGAGGTTGACGCCCGCCGCGATCGCGACCGGCGACTCGCCCGACCGTACGCTCTGGGTGGCCAGGTGGACGGCGACCAGCGACGACGACTGCGCCGTGTCCACCACGATGCTCGGCCCGCGCAGGTCCAGGGAGTAGGAGACCCGGTTGGCGATGACGCCCCGGTGCACACCGGTGTTCGTGTGCTGGGTGATCGATCCGTCGCCACCGCTCAGCACCAGGCCGGCGTAGTCGTCGCGGAGCGATCCCACGAACACCGAAGCGGCCGAGCCGGCCAGGGCGGCGGGGACGATCCCGGCGTCCTCCAGGGCCGCCCAGGCCAGCTCCAGCACCAGCCGTTGCTGCGGGTCCGTCGCCGCGGCTTCCCGCGCGGAGATCCCGAAGAACGCCGCGTCGAAGTCCCCGACCCCGTCGAGGAAGGCCCCGAAGCGGGTGCCGCCGTCGAACCGGACCGAATGCGAAATTCCGTCCCGCCGGTCGAGCGGCACCTCGGTTATCGCATGGCGACCGTCACTCAGCAGATTCCAGAATTCCGCTGCCCCGATCGCCCCGGGCAAACGGCAGGACACTCCGACGATCGCCACCGAATCGTCGAGAACGTCTTCGTGTCCGTCGTGCCATGTCGTCATCTGAATAGCTCTTTCCTTCATCATCCTGGACAGTCGCGATGCGGTTACCGCCGGAGTGCCTACGCGCCGGGCTCCCCGGCCGGATCCGCGGGAAGCAGGACGCCGCCGTTGTGGTCCCGGAGCACCGTCAACAGCCCGCGCAGCCCCGATTCCAGTCGCCCGATCTCGGCGTCCGTGATGTACACGGACGGCTCCAGCCGCAGCGTGTTCGTGGCACTCGCCGTCGGGAGGATCCGCAGGGCGTGCACGCGCAGCAGGTAGCCGGACAGCAGGTACCCGAGCAGCCCGGCACGCGCCTGCCCGGCGATGACCTCGTCGGGGGAGCCGGACAGGTCGTGGAAGTCCAGGCCGATCATCAGCCCCTTCCCGCGGACCTCCTTGATGACGGTCCCGAACTCCTGCTGCAGCTTGCGCAGCATGTCCGCCAGCCGGCTGCCGCGCTCGCCGGCCAGCTGGTAGGCCCTGCCGCCACCGGCCTCCAGGAGGTCGACCGTCCGGCAGGCGATCGACGTGGAGAAGGCGTCCTTCGCGAAGGTCGAGCTGTGCACCAGCTCGAACTCCTTGCGGTAGCGGGAGCCGCGCACCAGTGTCACGGCCGCCTTGGCCACGCCGCCGCCCAGGCTCTTGGCCAGCGTGATGTAGTCGCCCTGGAGGCCGATGTGCGAGGCGGCGAAGAACGCGCCGGTACGGCCCATGCCGCTCTGCACCTCGTCGACGATGATCGGGCAGTCGACCGTCTCGCAGGCCTCCCGGATGCGGCGCACGGTCTCCTGGTCGAACACCCGGATCCCCGCTTCGCCCTGCACCGGCTCCAGGACGAACGCGGCGATGACGGGCAGTTCGCGCTCGACGACGCGCACCGTGGCGCCGTCGACCGCGAGGTCGAACAGCGTGGAGCGGACCGACTCGATGGTCTTGGCGAGCGCGTCCGGCTCGTGCACCGGAACGAACCGGCACCGCGCGGCCAGCGACGCGAACGGGGTGCGGAAGCCGGGGTTGTGGGTCAGCTGGACGCTGCCGACGAGTTTCCCGTGGAAGGAGCCCTCGGGGGCCAGGAACACCGGCGCCGCCGCCAGGCGCGAGGCGTTGGCGCCGCGGATCCCGGCGATCACCTCGTCCGCCGCACTGCCGGGCACGAACCCGGCGGCCGCTACCAGGCGGTCGTAGGACCCGCCGGCGGCGAGCCCATCGGCGACGATCTCGCCGCCGGCGGCCAGCGCGGCACGCGCCGCCTCGATGTTCCCGTCGATCTCCGCGGCGAGTTCGGTCAGCTTGGCGCCCCGGTCGAACTCGGCGTGCTTCATCGCGATCTCGACCGCTTCGGCGCCGCTGTTGGCGAAGATCGCCGCATACGGCTCCGAGGTGGCGAACTCGCGCCGGATGACGGCGTTCAGCTTCTGCGCCAAGTCGTTGGCGTACGGGTGCTTGGAGAACTGCGCGTGGACCGGCACGCCCTGGTCCAGCAGCTCCTTCGCGTAGCCGACGACGTCGGGATTGCCGTGCCCGATGATGGTCGACCCGTAGCCGCCGACGAGGTCGAGCACCTCGACCTCCCGGCCCGTTTCGTCGCGGTAGAAAAGACTGTCCTTTTCCGCCCGGGAATAGTGAACGCTCAGTCCGAGCGAGGCGAGCAGACCCCCGAGATAGGGCTCCGCGAGGTCCTGGTCTTCGATGTCCGGGTTCATTTGGAGTCGAGTTCCCAATCTATGAGGGCTACTTGTGCGGAACCCTACCGACCTCGTCGTAACGGGTCTGTAATCGGACGCTAATTGGCGCATCAGTCCGTGGTCACGGGCTTCTCCCTGCCGGGAAAGAGCGCGGAATTACCGCCTCGCGGATGCTCTTGTCCGAGACTGTTCGAGGCTCTGAGTGGCATGAGAAGTTCTTCGGGAAAGGAAAATATCCGTGGACGGAACCGAGGAATCGGCCGGCGCCTCCCTCGAGGAGACCTCGGGAGTTGAGGGCGCGTGAGCACTGACGAGAACCAGCTCCGCCAGTACCTCAAGCGCGCGATCGCCGATGCCCAGACGAGCCGCAGGCGTCTGCGCGAGATCGAGGAGAAGGGCCGGGAGCCCATCGCGATCATCGGCATGGCCTGCCGGTACCCCGGCGGTGTGGACTCGCCGGAACGCCTGTGGCAGGTGGTCGCCGACGGCGTGGACGCGGTGACGTCCTTCCCCGAGCACCGGGGCTGGGCCTTGGACCGGCTCTACCACCCCGATCCCGACACCGTCGGCACGTCGTACACGGATCAGGGCGGATTCCTGCACGACGCGGACCGCTTCGACCCCGAGTTCTTCGGCATGTCCCCGCGGGAGGCCCTCGCCACCGACCCCCAGCAGCGCCTGCTGCTGGAGACGGCCTGGGAGAGCTTCGAACGCGCGGGAATCGCCACCGACACGGTCTCCGGCAGCCGGACGGGCGTGTTCATCGGGTCGATGTACCACGACTACGGATCCCGACCGCACCTGCCGCCCGAGGAGTTCGAGGGCTACCTGTACAGCGGAAGCGCGGGCAGCGTCGCCTCGGGCCGGCTGTCCTACGTCTTCGGCCTGGAGGGCCCCGCCGTCACCGTCGACACGGCCTGCTCCTCGTCCCTGGTCGCGGTCCACCTCGCGGCGGCCGCGCTGCGCCGCGGCGAGTGCGACCTTGCCCTCGCCGGCGGCGTGACCGTGATGTCCACGCCGCAGGCCTTCGTCGAATTCTCCCGGCTCCGCGGTCTGTCGGCGGACGGGCGCTGCAAGTCCTTCGCCGCGTCCGCCGACGGCACCGGCTGGGCCGAGGGCGCCGGCATCCTCCTCGTGGAGCGGCTGTCCGACGCCCGGCGCAACGGTCACCCGGTGCTCGCCGTGATCACCGGTTCCGCCATCAATCAGGACGGCGCCAGCAACGGGCTCAGCGCGCCCAACGGCCCCGCCCAGGAACGGGTGATCCGCCAGGCCCTCGACAGCGCGGGGCTCTCCACGGCCGACGTCGACATGGTCGAGGCGCACGGCACCGGAACGCCCCTCGGCGACCCGATCGAAGCCAATGCCCTGCTCGCCACCTACGGCCGGGGCCGCCCGGCCGACCAGCCGCTGCGGCTGGGATCGCTCAAGTCCAACGTCGGGCACACCCAGGCGGCCGCGGGCGTCGGCGGCATCATCAAGACGGTCGAGGCCATCCGCCACGGCGTCATGCCCAAGACCCTGCACGCCGACGACCCGACCCCGCACGTCGACTGGGACTCCGGCGCGCTGGCCCTGCTCGACGAGGCACGCGACTGGCCGGAGCTGGACCGGCCGCGCCGGGCCGCCGTCTCCGCCTTCGGGTTCAGCGGCACCAACGCGCACGTCATCGTCGAGCAGGCACCGCCGCCGTCCCACGAAGCCACCGGGGAGCCCGCCGGGGACCCCGCCGGGGAGCCCGCCGGGGAGCCGGTCGCCCGCGCCGCGGGGCCGGCGCCGGTCATGCCCTACCTGCTGTCCGCCCGGTCCCCCGAGGCACTGCGCGCCCAGGCCGAGCGCATCGGCGCGCTCCTCGCCGAGCACCCCGGCCTCGACCTGCTCGACCTCTCCTACTCGCTGGCCGCCACCCGTACGGCGATGCGGCACCGGGCCGTCGCACTCGCGGCCGGCCGGGACGAACTGGTCGAAGGCCTCGCCGCCCTGGCCGACGAGGAGTCCGGCACCCTCACCGGCACCAAGGACGAGGGCCGGATCGCGTTCATGTTCACCGGCGGAGGCGCCCAGCGCATCGGCATGGCCCGCGAACTCGCGGAAACCTTCCCGGTGTTCGAAGCGGCCTTCGACGAGGTCTGCGCGGTGCTGGACGAGCACCTGCCCCGACCGCTGCGCTCGGTGATCGATTCGGGCGACGAGCTGGACCAGATCGACTACACCCTCGCCGCCCTCTTCGCGGTCGGAGTGGCGCTGTTCCGCCTCTTCGAGGCGTGGGGGGTCCACCCCGACTACCTCATGGGCCACTCGACGGGCGAGCTGATCGCCGCCCACCTCGCGGGCGTGCTCTCGCTGCCCGACGCCGCCATCCTGGTGACCGCCCGCGGGCGCCTGATGCGGTCGCTGCCGGAAGGCGGCGCGATGATCGCCGTCGAGGCGACCGAGGAAGAGGTGCGCGAGACCCTCGACCCGGACGGGCGCGCCGTGATCGGCACGATCAACGGGCCGCGTGCCGTGGTCCTCTCGGGCGACGCGGACGCCGTGCACGCCGTTGCGGACATCTGGAAGGAGCGCGGCCGCTCCACCAAGGTGCTGCCGATCCTGCGGGCCTCCCACTCCCCCCGCATGGACCCGATGCTCGACGAGTTCCGCGCCATCGCCCAGGGCCTCACCTTCCACCGGCCCACGTTCGGCATCGTGTCCACGGTGACCGGCGAGGTGGAGCCCGGGGACGGCTGGAGCTCGCCCGAGTACTGGGTACAGCAGATCCGTCGGCCCGTCCGCTTCGTCGACGCGGTGCGCACCCTGGAGGCGCAGGGCGTGACCACCCTGCTGGAACTCGGCCCCGACGGGGTGCTCTCCGCGCTCGCGGCCGCAAGCGCGGAGCACGCGGTCGCGGTCCCCGCCATGCGCAGGAAGCAGCCCGAACCGCGGTCGCTGATGCACGCCCTCGGCGTGCTGCACAGCCGGGGCGTGCCCGTCGACTGGCAGGCGTTCTTCGCCGGCGCCGCGGTGCGCAAGGTCGACCTGCCGACCTACCCCTTCCAGCGCGAGCGGTACTGGCTGGACCCCTCGGCCGACGCCGCGGCCGCCGCCGGAGCGGCATCCGCCGGGCCGGACCCCCTCGGTACCCTGCACGAGGTCGGCTGGCTCCCGGACGTCGTACGGCCGTCCGCCCGGGCTGCTGCCTGGGCGCGGCTCGGGCCGGCCGCCGATCCGGCGGACGGCATCCCCCACCACGACGACCTGGCCTCCTTCGGGCAGTCGCTCGACGCCGGCGACCAGGTCCGGGCCCTCGTCGTACCGCCGGCCGCGAGCCCGGGCGACAACGCGGCCGACGCCCCGTACCGGCAGGCCCGCCGGACGCTGGTCCTCCTCCAGGAATGGCTGGCCGACGACCGCTTCACCGGTGTGCGCCTGGTCGTGGTCACCAGGGGAGCCGTCGCCACCACCGACTCCGAGGCGCCCGATCCGGCCGCCGCGGCGGTGTGGGGACTGGTCCGCTCGGCCCAGTCGGAAGCACCCGAGCGGATCCTGCTCGTGGATGTCGACACGGGCACGGGCACGGGCACGGACACGGGCACGGACACGGGCACGGGCACGGGCACGGGCACGGACACGGACACGGACACGGGCACGGGCACGGACACCGATACGGACACCGGCACGGGCACCAGGGCCGACCGCGCCGCCGAGCCGGTGACCGCGGCGCTGCTCTCCGCCCTGCTGTCCGCCGACGAGCCCCAGGCCGCCGTCCGGGGCGGCCGGGTCCTGGTCCCCCGCCTGGTCCGGATCCGCTCCTCCGCGGTCCGCACCGATGCGGGCACCGCGGTCTGGAACCCGGAAGGCACCGTCCTCGTCACCGGCGGTACCGGGGTGCTCGGCGCCACCGTCGCCCGCCACCTCGTCACCGAACACGGCGTCACACACCTGCTGCTGGCCGCACGCACGGGCGTCGAAGCGGCGGGGGCCGGCCACCTGCACGACGAGCTGACCGCGCTCGGCGCGACGGTCCGCATCGCCGCCTGCGACATCGGCGACCGCGAAGCCCTCGCCGCGCTGCTCGCCGAGGTCTCCGCCGACCGGCCGCTCGGCGGAATCGTGCACACGGCAGGGGTGCTGGACAACAGCCTGCTCACGGCGATGACCCTGCAGCAGTTGGACGCCGTCCTGCGCCCCAAGGCGGACGCCGCCCGGAACCTCCACGACCTGACGCGCGACGCCGACCTGTCGGCCTTCGTGCTGTTCTCCTCGACCGTCGGACTGTTCGGCGGTCCCGGCCAGGCGAACTACGCCGCCGCGAACGCGTACCTCGACGGGCTCGCCCAGCACCGGCGGGCGTGCGGTCTGCCCGCGACCTCGGTGGCCTGGGGCCTGTGGGACGTGGACGGCGGCATCAACGCGGCACTGGGCGACATCGACCGCGCCCGGTTCGCCGGGGACGGCTTCCTCCCGACGGGCGTGAAGGACGGTACGGCCCTGCTCGACACCGCGCTCTCCTCGGGCCGGCCCGCGGTGGTGGCCACGGCGTTCGACCCGGAGGTCATACGGTCGCTCGACCGGGTGCCCCCGCTGCTGCGGTCCCTCGTCCCCGCCCCGGCCCACCGTACGGACAGCTCCACCGAAGTACCCATGGCGCAGCGGATGTTCGACCTGACCGCTGCCGAGCGCACGGAGTTCGTCCTCGAACTGGTCCGCGGCAGGGTGGCCTCGGTCCTCGGCCTCGCGGACCCGTCCGCGATCGATCCCGAACAGCCCTTCCGGGAGCTCGGCTTCGACTCACTGACCGCGGTCGAGATGCGCAACAGGCTGAACACCATCACCGGCTCCCGGCTCCCGGCCACCGCGGTGTTCGACCACCCCACCCCGTCGAAGCTGGCCGCGTTCCTGCTGACGTGCCTCGCGCCCGCGGACGCGCCGGAACGGCGATCGACCGCGATCACCGCCCTGGACGAGCTGGAGCAGGTCCTCGCGGACGCGGAGGGCGACGGCGCCGACGGTGACCGCGACGAGATCACCGTACGGCTGCAGACCCTCCTGTCGCGGTGGCTGGAGACCGGCGAGCAGCCGGGCGAGGGGGCCGACGAGGACCCGGCCGATGCCCTCGCGTCGGCATCGACCGACGAACTCCTCGACTTCATCGACAACGAGCTCGGCCGTGCCCGGCACTGACGCCCCGACACCCGGAACAGGTAAATCCCCCATGGCGGATGAGAAGAAGCTCGCTGACTATCTGAAATGGGTCACCGCTGACCTGCGGAAGGCCCGGCAGCGCATCGCGGAACTGGAGTCCGGCCGCACCGAGCCGATCGCGATCGTAGGAATGGCCTGCCGCTATCCCGGCGGCGTGCGCTCGGCCGACGACCTGTGGCAACTCGTCGCGGACGGCCGGGACGGCATCACCGGGTTCCCCGCCGACCGCGGATGGGACCTCGACGCGCTCTACGACCCCGACCCGGACGTCCCGGGGACCACGTACACACGCGAAGGCGGCTTCCTCGACGGGGCGGCCGAATTCGACGCGGACTTCTTCGGCATCTCGCCGCGCGAGGCCCTTTCCATGGACCCCCAGCAGCGGGTGCTGCTGGAGACCGCCTGGGAGACCTTCGAGCACGCGAGGATCGACCCGACCACCCTCAAGGGCGCCGGCGTCGGTGTCTTCGTCGGCGCCGTGGAACAGTCCTACCTGGGGCTGGACGGCCCGGAGGAGTTCGAGGGCTACCTGCTGACGGGCAAGCTCGGCAGCGTCGTCTCGGGCCGGCTCTCCTACTCCTTCGGTTTCGAAGGCCCTTCCATGACCGTGGACACGGCGTGCTCCTCGTCCCTGGTCGCCATGCACCTCGCCGCCCAGTCGCTGCGCACCGGCGAATCCGGCCTCGCCCTCGCCGGCGGCGTCACGATCGCCGGAACCCCCGGCGGATTCGTCGACTTCTCCCGGCAGCGCGGTCTCGCACCCGACGGCCGGTGCAAGTCCTTCGCCGCCGCCGCCGACGGCACGAGCTGGTCGGAAGGCGTCGGCCTGATCCTCCTCGAACGGCTCGGGGACGCCGTCCGCAACGGACACCGGGTGCTGGCCGTCCTGCGGTCGTCGGCGGTCAACTCCGACGGCGCATCCAACGGGCTCACCGCCCCCAGCGGCCCCTCGCAGGAACGGGTGATCCGCACCGCGCTCACCGGCGCCCGGCTGGACGCCTCCGACGTCGACGCCGTCGAGGCCCACGGCACCGGCACCCGGCTCGGCGACCCCATCGAGGCCCAGGCGCTGCTGGCCACCTACGGCGCCGCCCACACCGCCGAACACCCCCTGCTCCTGGGTTCGCTGAAGTCCAACATCGGGCACTCGGTGGCCGCGGCCGGTGTCGGTGGTGTGATCAAGATGGTCCAGGCGCTACGGCACGCCGCGCTGCCGCGGACGCTGCACGTCGACGAGCCCACCCCGCTGGTCGACTGGTCTGCGGGCGCGGTCGAACTGCTCACCGAGCACCGCGCGTGGCCGCGGACCGGCAGGCCGCGCCGTGCCGCGGTGTCCGCGTTCGGCGTCAGCGGCACCAACGCCCACCTGATCCTGGAGCAGGCACCCGAGGAGCAGGCATCCGGGGAGCTGGCCGCCGCGGCGGAGGAGCCGCCGGCCGCGGCGCCGGCACCCGCCCCCGCGCTCGTGCCGCTGCCGCTGTCGGCCAGGAGCCGAACGGCGCTGTCCGCGCAGGCGCGCAGCCTGATGGCGTACGCGGAGGAACACCCCGGCCTGTCCGCCGCCGACCTCGCCTACTCGACGGCGACCACCCGCGCCGCCCTGCCCCACCGGGCCGTGGTCGTCGCCTCGGACACCGCCTCCCTGCTCGCCGCGCTCCGCCCGCTGGCCGAGGACGGAGCCCGTACGGCTGCCGCCGCGGCGCCCGGCAAGGGCAAGCTCGGCTTCCTCTTCACCGGCCAGGGAGCCCAGCGGGCCGCCATGGGCCGCCACCTGTACCAGGCGTTCCCGGCCTTCGCCGAGGCCTTCGACGCGGTGTGCGGTGAACTCGACCGGCACCTCGACGTGCCGCTGCGCGACGTCCTCGACGACGAGGAGGCGCTGGCCGAGACGGGGCACGCCCAGCCGGCGCTGTTCGCGCTGGAGGTCGCCCTGTTCCGGCTGTACGAGGCCTGGGGCATCACCCCGGACTACCTCGCCGGCCACTCGATCGGCGAACTGGCCGCCGCACACGCGGCCGGAGTGCTGTCCCTGCCCGACGCGGCGGCCGTGGTCGCCGCCCGGGGCCGGCTCATGCAGTCCCTGCCGGCGGGCGGCGCGATGGTCGCGCTGCAGGCCACCGAGGAGGAGATCACCCCGCTGCTTGCGAGGTCGGACGGCGCCGTGGCGCTCGCCGCCGTCAACGGCCCGGTGGCGACCGTGGTGTCCGGAGCCCTGGACGCCGTTCTGGAGCTCGCCGGGACCGTAAGGTCCTGGGGGCGGCGTACCAAGCAGCTGACGGTCAGCCACGCCTTCCACTCGCCGCTCATGGACCCGATGCTGGAGGAGTTCGGCCGGGTCCTGCGCAAGGTCACCCTGAACGCGCCGGCCATCCCCCTGGTGTCGACGCTCACCGGCCGCCTTGCCACCGAGGACGAACTCCGCTCGCCCGAGTACTGGGTCGACCAGGCGCGCAGGCCGGTCCGCTTCCACGACGCGGCCCGCACCCTCGCCGACCAGAACGTGACCGTCACGCTGGAACTCGGTCCGGCGGGCGTGCTCTCCGCCCTGATCGCCGAGAGCACCTCCCTCACCCCGGTCGCCGCGGTGCGCGGCGGCCGGGCCGAGGCGCACGACGCGCTCGCCGCGCTGGGCGGCCTGTGGTCGGCCGGAATCGCCGTGGACTGGCAGGCAGTCTTCGACGGAACCGGGGCACGGCGGGTGGACCTGCCGACCTATCCCTTCCAGCGCGCGCGGTACTGGCTGGAGCACGCGCGGGCCGCCGCGCCGACGGCCGGCCCCCGTGCGGGGGACTCGGTGCTCCGGGTCGGGTGGACCCCGTTCGAGCCGCTCGAGCCGGCCGCGCCGACGAGACTGGCGGCGCTGCACCTCGCCGGGGCCGACACCACCGGACTGCCTCGGCTCGCCGCCGGGGTGCCCTTCGGCGACGTGGCGGACGCCCTGGCCGCGCTGGGCTCGGACACGCCGTTCGACGCCCTGCTCGTGCCGCTGGCGTTCACCCTGGACGGTGATGTGGCGCGCCGGGCCCAGGACACCGCGCAGGAGGTGCTGGCGTTGGTCCAGTCGTGGCTGGCGGACGACCGGGCCGCCGACACCCCGCTCGTCGTCCTGACCCGCGGCGCGGTGGCTGCGGACGGCGCCGGCACGGACGTCTCGGACCTCGTGGCCGCCCCGCTGTGGGGACTGCTGCGCTCGGCGCAGTCGGAGGCCCCCGGCCGGATCGTGCTGATGGACCTCGACGAGGACCCCCAGTCGGCGGCGGCCGTGCCGTCGGTCCTGGCCTCCGGCCAGCCGCAGGCCGCCGTCCGCTCCGGCCGGATCCTCGTTCCGGGCCTCACCGACGCCCTGCCGGACGGCGAACCGGACGGCGAACCGGACGGCGACCCCCGGTGGCGCACCGGCGGCACCGTGCTGATCACCGGGGCGACCGGGGCGCTCGGCGGGCTGTTCGCCCGCCATCTGGTCCGTACGCACGGCGTCTCCCGGCTGCTGCTCGTCAGCCGCCGCGGGCCGGATGCGGCCGGCGCCGCCGAGCTGGCCTCGGAACTCACCGGACTCGGCGCCGACGTGCACGTCGCCGCCTGCGACCTCGCCGACCGGGCCGCGCTCGCCGGGCTGCTGGCGGGCATCCCCGCCGAGCACCCGCTCACCGCGGTCGTGCACGCGGCCGGCGTGCTCGACGACGGCATGATCCAGGACCTGACCCCGGACCGGCTGGCCGCTGTTCTGCGGCCCAAGGTGCACGCCGCGTGGAACCTGCACGAACTCACCCTCGACCGGGACCTGGACGCCTTCGTGCTGTTCTCGTCCGTGGCGGGCGTCATCGGCGGCACGGGCCAGGCCAACTACGCCGCCGCCAACACCTTCCTCGACGCGCTGGCCGCCCACCGGTCTGGAATCGGACTGCCGGCGACCTCACTGGCCTGGGGCCTGTGGGCGCACGAGCACGGCATGAGCGGGCACCTGTCCCGGACCGAACTCGACCGCATCGCCCGCTCCGGCCTGCTCGCCGTCACCGAGGAGACCGGCCCCGGACTGATGGACCTCGCGCTGCGCGCCGGCCGGCCCGCACTGGTGGTCACCCCGGTCGACCGGACCGCGCTGCGCGGCAACGCCCGGCGGGCGCCGTTGCTGCTGCGCCGACTGGTCCAGGACACCGGCCGGGACCCCGAGGGATCCGAGAACCAGGCCGAGCTCCGGCCGGAGAACCTGGCGGGACTGCCGCAGGAGCGGCGCCTGGAGGCCGTATCGCAGTTCGTCCACCGCGAAGTGGCCCTGGTATTGGGGCACTCCGGCACGGCCGCGGTCGAAGGCCACCGGCGGTTCTCCGACATCGGGTTCGACTCGCTGACATCGGTGGAGCTGCGCAACCGGCTCGCCGATGCCACGGGCTTGAAGCTGCCGCCCTCGCTGATCTTCGAGCACCCCACTCCGGCGGAGCTGGCCGGGCACCTGTCCGCCCTCCTCTCCGCCGCCACCGGGGAGGCCGCCGCCACCGGTTTCGACTACGCCGCCGAGATCCGCCTCGACGAGGACATCCGGCCGGCCGGCGAGATCAGCCGGGTGGCCGCCGACCCCCGCGAGATCCTGCTGACCGGAGCCACCGGATTCCTCGGCGCCTTCCTGCTCCGCGACCTGATGCGGTCGACCACGGCCACGGTGCACTGCCTGGTGCGGGGCACCGACCGGGCCGACGCGACCCGCCGACTGCACGAGAGCCTGGCCTGGTACCAGGTCCGGGACGACATCGACCCGGACCGGCTCGCCGTGACCGTGGGCGACCTGACGGCCCCGCGCCTGGGCCTGGCCGAGGCCGAGTTCGACGATCTCTCCCGCCGCGTCGACGTCGTCTACCACGCGGGCGCGACGGTCAGCTGGGTGCGGCCGTACAGCGAACTCGCGGCGGGGAACGTGGGCGGCACCCGGGAGGTGCTGCGGCTGGCCGCGGCGCACCGGACCGTTCCGGTGCACTACGTGTCGACCACCGGCGTGTTCCCGGCGCCCGGCCACGACGCCGCGCCGGCCGGCGTGGGCGACCCGACCGGCCCCGCGCACCTGCTGCACAACGGCTACCTGCGGAGCAAGTGGGTGGCCGAGCAGGTCATCGAGCTCGGCCGGAGCCGGGGACTGCCCGTCTCGGTCTACCGGGTGGACGTCGTGTGCGGCGACCGGGAGACCGGCGCCTGCCAGACCAAGGACTTCGTCTGGCTGAGCCTCAAGGGCCTGCTGGAGACCGGAGCGGTACCCGACAGCCTCGCCGGGGTCCTCCACATGGTGCCGGTGGACTACGTCAGCGCGGCGATCACGGCCCTCGCGGCCCGCGAGGACACCGCGAACCGGACCTTCCACCTCTACAACAGGCAGAACCAGACGTTCACCGAGTTCGTCGGCCACCTCCGCTCCTTGGGCTACGACCTGCCCCAACTCGACTGGGACACCTGGTCGGCCCGGGTGCGCGAGGACCGGAAGAACGCCGTCGTCCCGCTCCTCGACTCCTTCGAGGGGATGAATGCCGGCAGCGGTACCACCACCTACCCGCCGATCGACGTCTCGGAGACCGAGCACGCCCTGCGCGGTACCGGCATCACCTGCCCGGACATCGATCGGGACCTTTTCGGCAGGTACGTGAACTTTTTCGTCCGCGCGGGCTACTTCCCGTCCCGCGCGCCCGTTCGGGACGAGCAGAGGAGTGACCACCACCGTGGAGAAAACTGATCGTGAGCGCGTGATCGTGCTCGGTGCGAGCATGGCGGGCCTCCTGGCCGCGCACGTGCTGGCGGACCGCTACGCCGACGTCGTGGTGATCGACCGCGACGACCTCGCGGGGGACGACGCCGGCCGTGCGCACAGCGAAACCCGGCGGGGAGTCCCGCACGGCGGGCACCTGCACAACCTGCTGGCCGCCGGCCTGCTCGCCCTGGAGGACCTGATCCCCGGCATCACCGAGGAGTTGACCGCCGGCGGCGCGGTGGTCGGCGACGGCACCGCCAACGTGCGGTGGGTCGTCAACGGCACCCGCATGCCCAAGCCGCACTCCGGCCTCCCGCTGCTCTCCGTCAGCCGGCCGCACCTGGAGCGGCGGGTGCGCCGGCGGGTGCGCGCGCTGTCCAACGTGACCTTCCTGGAGCGGACCGAGGTCGTGGAGCTGTTGACCACGCCCGACCTGTCCTCGGTCGTCGGCGCCCGGGTCCTGCAGGGCGGCACCCACCGCGACCTCACCGCCGACCTCGTCGTGGACGCGACCGGGCGGCGCACCCGCACCCCCGCGTGGCTCGCGGAGTTCGGCTTCCCCTTGGTCGAGGAGGAGCAGCTCACCGTCAACGTCGGCTACACCACGCAGTACTACCGGTTCTCCGAGGACCGGATGCCCGGCGAGGTGTCCATAGACGTCGGAGGGTCGGCGGCCGTGCCGCGCGGGGCGCTCTGCGCCAAGATCGAGGACGGCTGCGCCGTGGTGACCGGCTACGGCATCGCCGGCGAGTACCCGCCCCGCGACACCGCCGGCTTCCACGACTTCCTGAAGTCGCTCGCCGCCACCGACATCTACGACGCGGTGCACGACCAGGAGACGCTCGGGGAGCCGCTGTCCTACCGCTTCCCGGCCAACCTGCGCCGCCGGTACGAGCGGATGGACTCCTTCCCCACCGGGCTGCTCGTCCTCGGCGACGCCGTCTGCAGCTTCAACCCGGTCTACGGGCAGGGCATGACGGTGGCCGCGCTCGGCGCCCGCGTGCTGCGCGACCACGTCTCCCGGCCGGCGCCCGTGGACCCGCGGGCGTACCTCGCCGACTACGCGGCCAAGGCGGTCGACCACGTGTGGGAGCTGACCACCGGCGCCGACCTCGTCTTCCCCGGCGTCGGCGGCGACCCCACCGAGGAGCAACTGGCCGAGTACGCCTACCTGGACCGGCTGCTGGACGCGGCGTCGAAGGACGGGCAGCTGCTGGTCGCCTATGCCCGGGTGGCGTTCCTCCTCGACCCGGCGGAGGCGCTGGTCGCCCCGGAGATCCAGGAAGCGGTCGAGCGGGTGTCCGGCCAGGCGGGTTAGGCGGCCCGGCCGTACGGGGAGGCCTCCCCGGCGGACGCGCCATCGGGCGGTCTTTCCCCGGTAATCGAACCGGTGCGCCGCAGGGCCGCACGCGATTACCGGCAGGAGACCGGATCGGGGAGTCCCCGCTGATAGCGTCCTTATCAATCTGTTCAAGTGCCGCAGAAAAACGAATGGAGAAATAGCCTCGTGAGCGACAGTATGTACACGCTGGTGACCGATATCGAAAAGCATCAGGAGGCGTTCGGAATAGCCTTCAACGCCGGTGACGCGGAAGCGGTCAACGCGATGTACACCGACGACGCGGTCGGAATGTGGGAGCCCGGATTCCCGGTCTATGGCGAGGCCCGCCGCGCGTACGTGGTCGACTTCCTGGCACAGCGCAAGCCCTCCGTGGAGGCGACCGTCCGCCAGCAGCTCGTGGTGGGCGACACCGCGATGCTCATCGTCGAGTGGCAGATGGAGGCCCTCGACGAGAACGGCGAGCCGGAGCACCTGGAGGGCGTCGCCATCGACGTCCTGCGCCAGGGCGCGGACGGCTACTGGCGCTACGTCGTGGACAACCCCTTCGGCGTGAGCGGCCCGTGGGACGCCGAGGGCGCCACCCAGGGCTGACCCGGAACGCCCGCACGGGGGGTCGCCGTACGGCACCCCCGATGCCGCACCGGCTCCGCCGCACCACCGATCACACCCACCGCGGCGCCTGCCGCACGAAGTACGGAGACACAGCCGTGACCACTCTTCCCGCCTCCGAATCCCCGGTCACCGTCATCGGCCTGGGGCTGATGGGTCAGGCCCTCGCCGCGGCCTTCCTGGAGAAGGGCCACCCGACCACCGTCTGGAACCGCTCGGCCGGCAAGGCCGAAGCCCTGGTCGCCGGCGGCGCCGTCCTCGCCGACTCGGTCCGCGGCGCCGTCGAGGCGAGCCCGCTCGTCGTCGTCTGCGTCTCGGACTACGACGCCGTGCACGCCCTGCTGGACCCGATCGGCCCCTCGCTGGCCGGCCGCACCCTGGTGAACCTGACCACGGCCGGCTCGACCCAGGCGCGGGAGACCGCCGCATGGGCGGCCAAGGCCGGCGCCGACTACATCGACGGCGCGATCCTCGCGCTCCCGCAGGCCATCGGCACCGCTGAGGCCACGCTGCTGTACGCCGGGCCGAAGGGCGGCTTCGAGAAGCACCAGGCCACGCTCCAGGCGCTCGGCGAGACCGGGACCGTCTACCTCGACGAGGACCACGGACTGTCCGCCCTGTACGACATGTCGGTGCTGAGCATCATGTGGGGCGTCCTGAACAGCTTCCTGCACGCCGCCGCCCTGCTCGGCACCGCGAACGTCAAGGCGACGACGTTCGCGGAGATGGCCACCACCGCGATCAACGTGACGGCGGACTACGTCTCCGCGTACGCGGAGCAGATCGACGAGGGGAAGTTCCCGGCCACCGACGCCACCGTCAACGTCCACGTGGGCGGTATGCAGCACCTGCTCGAGGAGAGCCGGGAGCTCGGCGTCAGCACCGACCTGCCGCGCTTCTTCCTGGAACTGGCGCAGCGCGCGGTGGCCGACGGCCACGCCGAGGACAGCTACGCGGCGATGATCAAGCAGTTCCGCAAGCCGACCGTCTGATCCTTTCTCCGCACCGCACCGCACCGCACCGCACCGCACCGCACCGCGCGGGCCGGGAATCCGGATCACACACATCGCCATCCGAATTCCCGGCCCTGCCCGGCCCGGGATCCCGCAGATGCTCGTACAGCACCACTCCTTGAATTCACCGTACGGGGGAAATTCGTGTCGAACAGGCAAGGTAGAAAGAAGACGGTCGCGTCCCATCATTCCTTCACCCGGAGGAATGTGCTCAGGACGAGTGGCCTGGCCATCGCGGGAACGGCCCTGAGCGCCGGCTTTCCCGGCATCGCGGAGGCCGCCGACGGAGCGGACTTCACCGGGCGCACCAGCTACGACGCCATCGTCGTGGGGGCCGGGCTCGCCGGTCTCACCGCGGCTCGCGAACTGCGGAAGAAGGGCCGCCGCGTCCTCGTGCTGGAGGCCCGCGGACGCATCGGCGGGCGAACCTGGACCGACACGTTCAACAGCTGGGAGATCGAGCGCGGCGGCGCCTGGGTCGACCCGCTGCAGCCGCACGTCTGGCGCGAGATATCGCGCTACAACCTGACGATCGTGGCCGACCAGGGGCCAGAGCGGGTACTCATGCCGACCCCGGGCGGGTTCACCGAGTCCGACCCGGTGGCGGCGTACACCCGACAGGGCGAGCTGTTCACGCCCTTCTTCGACGGCTCCCGCGAGTACTTCCCCAAGCCCTACGCGCCCTTCACCCGGGAAGACCTGATCACCCCGCTGGACCGCTTCTCCCTGCGCGACCGGCTGAACCAGCTGGCCTACTCGCCCGCGGACGAGCTGAGGATGACGAGCACCACCGGGCTGTACGGGTCACCCAGCTCGCGCGGCTCGATGCTGCAGCTCGCCCAGTGGTGGGCCCTGGCCGGCTGGAACTACACGGGCTTCTCCGGGGTCAACACCTACCGCCTGGCGCAGGGCACCATCGCGCTCGCCAACGCGATCCTGGCGGACGGGCAACCGGACCTGAAGCTCAACTCCCCGGTCGCCTCCGTCACCCAGCAGCCCGGGCGGGTGAAGGTGGTCACCCGGGCGGGAGCCGCCTACACCGCCGCCGAGGTCATCATGGCGGTTCCGGTCAACGTCTGGAAGGACATCGCCTTCAGTCCGGCGCTGCCGCGGGCGCACCGGGACGCCACCGCCCAGGGCTATGGCGTGCCGCGCCAGCGCAAGCTGTTCCTGGACCTGGCCACCCCTTCCGACCGGTTCATCGCCGAGGCGCCCGAAGGCTCTCCGTTCGTGATCATGGGCCGGCTGAACGACGACGCCCCCGTCGTCGCCTTCAGCGTCGACGGCACCCTCAACGTCGCCGACCGCGCCCATGTCGAGGCCGCGGTGCGGCAGATCCTGCCGTCGGCCACGCTGCGCGACTACACCGTCTCGGACTGGGAGGCGGACGAATTCTCCCGCGGCGGCCCCGCGTTCCGGCAGCCCTTCCAGCTGACGAGGCTGCACAAGGCGATCAATCAGCCCTTCGGGCCGGTGAAGTTCTGCGCCGACGACCTCGCCCTCGGCTGGATCGGCTACATGGACGGCGCCATCGAGTCCGGACTGCGGGCCGCCGGTTCGGCCACGCTGTCGCCGACACCGGGTACGGCGCCGACCGGCCGCGTGGCCATGCCCGCGGTCGACCGCAAGGTCTACCGCTCGGTGTTCGGCCTGTGACAACTACTCAGTTCCAGTCCGACCTTGGGGTATCCGTGCCAGTGACTGAAGAATCCGCGACCGAACCCGTGGACGCACTGTTCTCCTGGTTCCGCCAGATGCAGGAACAGCACACGGTCCACCGCGACGAGGAGTACGGGTGGCAGCTGTTCCGCCACGCCGACATCACCCGGGTGCTCACCGACCCGAAGACGTTCTCCTCGGACACGGTGCGCCTGTTCAACGAACCGCAGCCCGACCTCGACCTGTTCCTCACGGGAAACCTGGTCACCAACGACCCGCCCCACCACCGGAGGCTGCGCCGGGCCATCAACCAGGCCTTCACCCCGCGGGCGGTGGCGGGCCTCTCGGAGCGGATCACGCGGACCGTCGAATCCCTGCTCGACGAAGTGTCGGATTCGGACACCTTCGACCTCATCGACGCCGTGGCCTACCCGCTGCCGATCATCGTGGTCGCGGAAATGCTCGGCCTGCCGGCCGAGGACGTGCCGATGTTCCGGGGCTGGGGCGACGCCCTGGGCGCGCTGGACGCGGCGACCGTGCCGCCGAAGGTGATGGAATCGCAAGTCGCGCCTGCCATTCGCGAGATGAACGAGTACATCCTCGGGCACGTGCACCGGCGCCGCCGGAATCCGGCCGACGACCTCCTCACCGGGCTGGCCCACGCCGCCGTCGACGGCGAGCCGCTGCGGGACGCCGACCTGATCGGCCTGGTCGGCCTCACCCTGTTCGCCGGCCACGCCGCGTCCATGGCGATGATCGGCAACGCGATCCTCACCTTCGACCGCCACCCCGAGGAGCTCGCCGCGGTGCGCGCCGACCGCGAGCTGCTGCCCGGCGCCATCGAGGAACTGATGCGCCTGTACCCGCCGTTCTCCCGGATGGCGCGGGTGACGACCACCGAGACCGAGATCGCCGGGCAGAAGATCGGCAAGGACGAGCTGGTGACCCTGTGGGTCGGCGCGGCCAACCGGGACACGCAGCGCTTCACCGACCCCGACCGCTTCGACATCCACCGCGACACCGGCGGCCACATCGCCTTCGGGCAGGGCATCCACTTCTGCCTCGGCGCCCCGCTGGCCCGGCTGGAGGTCGGCATCGCGCTCAACGCGCTGTTCGACCGGTTCGACAAGATCTCCGTGGACTACTCGGCCGGCGTGGAGTTCGAGAACCCCATGCAGATCATCTGTCCCCGGCGGCTGCCGGTCCGCGTGACCCGTTGACCCCGATCCCGTACCAGGCGCGCGGGACCGCCGGCCGGACGGTCGCCGGGACCGCGTGAGGTGACCTGACGGGCGGGGCCCGCGGGTGGCCGGCCGGGGCAACCCCCGTGCCCCGGCCGGTCACCCGCGGCCCCCGCCCGCCGGCCGCCCCGCCGCCCGGCGAGCCGGTTCCGTACGGTGCGGCACCGCACTCGGCACCGGTGCACCGATGCGCCGTCAGTCAGCTCTGTGAAAGGCCTCCCTCCCCATGACCGTCGCACCGTCCCCCGACGACCTCTGGCTCAGGAACTTCCGCCCCGCACCCGATGCCGCCGTACGTCTGGCCTGCTTCCCGCACGCCGGCGGCTCGGCCAGCTTCTACTTCCCGATGGCCGGCGCCCTGACGCCGGACGTCGACGTCTTCGCGGTCCAGTACCCGGGACGCCAGGACCGGCGTTCCGAGCCGGTCGTCACCGACATCGGCGCGCTCGCCGACGAGGTCGCGGACCGGCTGGCCGCCCGGGCCGACGGCCGTCCGCTGGCCCTGTTCGGGCACAGCATGGGCTCGCTCGTCGCGTTCGAAGTCGCGGACCGCCTCCAGGACCGCGGCACGCCCGTCTCCGCACTGATCGTCTCCGGCCGCCGTGCCCCCCACCTGTACCGCGGGGACGACATCCGCACGCGGACCGACGAGGGGGTGGTCGCGGAGCTGCGCGAGCTGAGCGGAACGGACTCCGGGCTGCTGGGCGACGAGGAGATCATCCGTATGATCCTGCCCGCCGTGCGCGGCGACTACCAGGCCGTGGAAACGTATCTGCGGACCACCCCCGCCCGGCTGACCTGCCCCATCCTCGCCCTGGTGGGGGACAGCGACCCCCGCGTCGAGCCCGATGACGTGCGGGCCTGGGCGGACCACACCACCGCCGGATTCGACCTGAAGATCCTTCCCGGCGGCCACTTCTACCTGCTGCGGGAACAGGCCGCCGTGCTCGCGTCCGTCAGGGAGCGCCTGCGCACCCTGCCCGTCGCCCGCTGACGGCCGGCGCACATGCCCTACGAGACGCGCGGCTCCGCCCGCCCTCCCGCACGCCGACCCGGCGCCGGCGTGCTGGCGGCCATCAGCGACCTCCACGTCCACTACCCGGAGAACCGCCGGATCGTGGCGGACCTGCGGCCCGAGTCCGACGAGGACTGGCTGATCGTCGCGGGCGACGTCGGCGAGATCGTCGACGAGATCGCCTGGGCGTTGGAACTCCTCGCCGGCCGCTTCGCCAAGGTCGTCTGGGTGCCCGGCAACCACGAGCTGTGGACCGTGCGGGAGGACCCCGTCCGACTGCGCGGCGAACGGCGCTACCGCCACCTGGTGGATGTCTGCCGGTCCCTGGGCGTGGTCACCCCCGAAGACCCCTACCCCGTGTGGGAGGGCGAGGACGGCCCCTTGGTGATCGCCCCGCTGTTCCTGCTGTACGACTACACCTTCCGGCAGCCCGGCACGACCTCGAAGGAGGACGCTCTCGAACGGGCCGAGGCGGCGGGCGTGGTCTGCTCCGACGAGTTCTTCCTCGACCCCGAGCCGCACGGCAGCCGTGAGGCCTGGTGCCGGGCCCGCATCGCCTACACCGAGGCACGCCTGGCGGCGCTCCCGCCCGACGCCCGGACCGTTCTGGTCAACCACTTCCCGCTGGTACGGGACCCCACCGAGGTGCTGTGGAAGCCCGAGTTCGCGCTGTGGTGCGGCACCGAGGCCACCGCCGACTGGCACCGCCGGTTCCGCGCCGCCGCCGTCGTCTACGGGCACCTCCACATTCCGCGGACCCTGCACAAGGACGGCGTGCCGTTCGACGAGGTCTCGCTCGGCTACCCCCGTGAGTGGGGCCGCCGCGCCGCCCCGGCCGGGCGGCCCGTCCGCATCCGGCCCGCCGCTCCCGCGAGAACCACGGACCTCACATGATCGAGGAACTGCTGCCCATGGCCGTCGCGGCCCGCGGGTCCTTCGACCACCTGCCCGACTCGGTGCTCTACGAGGAGGAGAAGGCACTCGTCGCACACAGCGTGGAGCAGCGCCGCCGCGAGTTCGCCACGGTGCGCGGCTGCGCCCGCGACGCCCTCGCCGCGCTCGGGATGCCGCCCACGCCCATCCTGCCGGGCCCGCGGGGCGCGCCGAGGTGGCCCGCCGGGATCGTGGGCAGCATGACCCACGGCGGCGGCTACCAGGCGGCCGCCGTGGCGCGCGCTGACGACATGGTGTCCGTCGGCATCGACGCGGAGCCCAACGAGCCGCTCCCGTCCGCGGGGACACTGGCCCTGGTCACCCTCCCCGAGGAACGGCAGTGGCTGGCCCGCCGGCAGCTGCTGCGGCCCGACGTCTGCTGGGACCGACTGCTGTTCAGTGCGAAGGAGACCGTCTACAAGGCGTGGTTCCCCATCACCGGCCGATGGCTCGACTTCGAGGACGCCCTGATCACCATCGACCCGGACGCGGGAACCTTCCACGCCCGCCTGCTGGTGTCCGGGCCCGTGATCGACGGCATCCGACTGACCGGGTTCAGCGGCCGCTGGACGGCCCGGCGGGGACTGCTGCTCACCGCGATCGCCCTGCCCGCACCCGCCCGCGTGCGCCACACCCCGGCCCCCCACGGTCTCGGCACCGCCCACAGGGCACTGATGAGGAGCCGGTAGGGACGCCCCTGTCCGACGAGCCCTCCGATACCCCGACGATCACCGGGTCTGCGCGAAGAGCAGGAAGATCTTCGTGAGCTCCCACTAGTGGGTCCCCGCCTTCCCCGTGCCTCATGGCCAGAGGCTACGGAGATGCTCGAACGCGACAGAGGGCGCGGTGACTTGAGTGTTCCGTCATTCCCGTGATTCCGGCTGGTCGTGCGGGTGACGACGCTGGGTTCAGCGGCAGAGGTCCATGATGGTGTCGTCGAAGTCGGGGAACTCCTGGGCCGCCAGCTCGATCACGGCTGCCGCCGACCGGCGCTGGTGCGGGGCGAATCCTTCGGCGATGACTGCCAACTCCGGGTTGGGGTGTGCCTTCCAGCCCGGCTCGTAAGAGGTGGCGGCTTCCCAGGGGCCGAAGCCGTCTGCCAGCAGCCACAGGAAGTCGCCCAGGTCGCGTGCTACGACACCGGTCTCGCCCTCGGAGCCGAGGAAGACCACGGGCTGCTCGGCCAGGGGCCGGCCCGGACGGATGAGCCAGATCGCCGCGTAGCCGCCCGTGCCGTCCTGTCCGAACACGCGGAAGTCGTTGCCGTCCAGTTCGCTGTTCCCGGTCCATGCCTGGAACCAGTCGGTGGTCTCGGCAGCGGACAGGAAGGCCGGGAAGGGTTCGAAGTCGACCCCGGTCTTCCCGTCGGCGTAGTCGAATCGAATGGCCATCGCGGTGGCGAGCGCGGCGGGGAACTGGCGGTCATCGATGGGCTTCACGGAGACAGGCTAGACAGGGGGTCGGACATAGATTGTCGTTACCCCGCAACCGAGTGCCGTCCAAGGTGCTCTGCGGTGCGGGAGGGCCGGCCGCAAGGTGCTGAGTTGATCAATGGTGCTGTTGTGCGGTTTACAGCCAGTCACGCTTCTTGAAGATGACGTACAGGCTGACGCAGACCACGGCCATCAGGAGGATGGCGAACGGGTAGCCGGCTGCCCACTGGAGTTCGGGCATCGACTCGAAGTTCATGCCGTAGATCGTGCCCACCAGGGTGGGGGCGAAGAGGATGGCCGCCCAGGAGGAGATTTTCTTGAAGTCCTCGCCCTCAGCGAACTGACCTGCGCGGATCGCTGTAGGAGGCGGACTGACCTGCGGCTTCGCTCGTTTCTGGAGCTTTCACGGTGATGCCGTTTTGTGCGGTCGATTCTCCCCAGGCGCTCCCCAGTGCGGCTTCATTCCCCCCAGATTCTCCCCAGCGACAACTGCTCCCACAGCGTGCACCCGCTCGCAGGGCGTTGCCCTGCTGCACCTGCGCATACTGCGCAGCGCGACTCTTGATGTGGCAAAGCTCCTCGAACTCGCCCGGGTGTGTATCCTTTCGCCTCCTGGCTGCAGGGCATGCGTGGCGCTGTCTACCTCAGCGGCAGCTCGAATGCCGAGTGATGAACTATGTCGATCGGCTCTCTACTCCATACCCAACCCAGAGCCATAGCGATGGGAAGGGGGCCGTGGAAGAACAGCCGTCCTTCGACGGGTGCCGCTGTTCCGGTGCGGGTCGCCCACTCCTGGCGTGCTGCGCGCCAAGCACGGTTGATATGCATCGTTACCGCCACGAAGACTTCAGGGTCGTCCGGTAGGCCCAAGGCGCCGATCTCAAGGACAAGGTATGCGCCGAAGCCGTCGACATCCGGCTCCCCGCCGCTTCCCATGAGCTGGTATCCGACACGTGGTGAATCCGGGGCGGGGCGGCCGGTGGTGACAACCTGAAGTGCCTCGGTGACCATCGAGTCCAACGGAGCCAAACGTACGATGAGCGCAATGCGATGGGTTGCCTGACCTGGGGTGGCGGCTACTTCAACGAGGTGCGGCACCGGATTGGCGGCGTCGGCCAGATGTGCGGAGATCAGGCTTTGCTGACGTGGAGAGACAGGGCCCTGCAGTTCGGAGTCCAGCTGGATACCCAGAACCACCGGACGCCCCCTTCGGCGTGAGAGGTGCATCAGGCCCAGGGACAGCTGGGGATCGTCGGAGAGGCGCCGACCGAGAAGGAACCCGTCACTCAGGTGTGCAAGCGGATACAGTACGACGTCAGACTCGTCCCGATTGGTCTCCCTGAGCTCTTCGACCTGGGCATCGATCAGTCGGGCAGCGATGTCGACGACGGAGGCTGGAACACGTTCACCCTGTCCGGCGGGCCAGAGTACGGATCGGTCGATCACGAGAGTGTTGGTGTGGGCGCTTCGGGACGCGGCCTTGAACACGCCGACCCGTGAGCGCTGTGTCCGCTCCGGAGGGTAGAGCGAGAGAACGACTCCCAGCCCTCTCGGCTGATGCATCAGCCAGCCCATCAGCACTGTGGCCAGACCGGCAAGGAACACCAGCCCGAAGATCCAGACTTGGCTTGTCCACTGCTCGAGGATGGTTGGCACGACGCCCAGGGCGACCGCCGTAGCGCCCGCCATCAGCACTGTTCCCCCGCCTTCTCGTGACAACAGCAGACGTCTCAGCTGCCGCAGACCGCTATCCCGCATTTCCGCTCCCATCGAACCTGCCGTCAGTCGATCGAAGTGTCCCTGAAGTGCCCCCAAGAACGGGCACCTTCCTGCTGTATCCGGACGCGGAGAAGAAGGCAGTGACCCTTTGGTCTGCGACAGTCCAGCGCCGCGCCCGGATTGGTCGGACACCTGATCCGGTCTGCATAGCGTTTCGGTTCCGCCGATAAGGGAGTTCCCACCCTCGACCGGTCCCTACCTCGAGGTCGCGAGCCCATCCGGCACCAAGCGGAGCGTCTGCGGCGCTGCCCTGGGTGCTCACGCGCTTTCCCGACCCTGTCGCCATTCCACCCGCCGGCCGCCCAACGAGAACGGGCCCCGTCTACTCGGCCCCGGACGCCCGATTGCGCATCGTCCACTTGGGTGCGTTGTCAGTGGCGACGCCTACGCTGGATGAGAGCGGCCCGATGCCTCCCGAACACGGACGAAGCCTGCCCCACCAGGCGGCCGAACTCGGTGTGGAACACGGGCTGGACCCGCAAGGCCGAGGAGGCAGGTATGGGGATCGACGAATCGTTCGACGAGTTCCAGAAGAGCGTCAACGAGGACGTGGGCCAGACCAGGCTCGCCCGAGACCGGCGTGACCTGTTCAAGGCGGCGCTGAAGAGCGAGCCCGACGTCGCCGAGGCGTTCGGTTCCGGGTCCCTCAGCCGCAGCACCCAGCTCAGGCCCATCCACGACGTCGACATCATCGTTGTCCACGACGCCTCCCACCACCCCGGTTGGGGTAGCGCCGGCCTGAGTGCCGAACATGCCCTGGACCACACCCGCGGCCAGGTCAACCGACTCCTGGGCAAGACCAACGGCACTCACGGCAACGAAGTCAGACTGGCACTGCCGAGGAACCACGCAGTCAAGTGCTTCCTCGACGACCCCAAGGACGAGTCAGGGTTCACCGTCGACGTGATGCCTGCCCTCCGGCAGACTGACGGCACCCTCCTCATCCCGGAGAAGCTCACCCAGACCTGGGTACCCGCCGATCCCGAGCACCTGATCAACCTCGTGGCCAAACGCCAGCGAGACTGGGAGCACTTCCGCCCGCTCGTCCGCGTCCTCAAGCAGTGGCGCCACGACGTTCCGGTCACCGGCCGCGTCAAGTCACTCGTCATGGAAGTCCTCGCCCTGAACTGCATGCCCTCGTCCGGCAACCGGTCCAATGGGCTGCGTACCTTTTTCACCGCCGCCGCAGCACGTGTCCACGAGGGCGTGAGCGACCCCGCTGGCCTGTGCGGTGCGATCCAGCCCGACCTCGACTACATCGCCTTGCACACTGCGCTCACCGAAGCCGCCGAGCTCGCCGACCGGGCCTGCGCGGCCGCCGCGGCAGGCAACACCGACGATGCTCTTCGGCTGTGGCAGGAGATCCTGGGCGACTCCTTCCCCGCACCGTCCAAGCCCGCGAGCCCCATCACCGCAGCCCCGGCCCTCATCACCAGCGCACCGGCGCTCATCACCCCCCGGCCGATCAAGGACGCACCCCAGGGATGACGGCCACTCCCGGCCCTCAAAGGCCCATACGGCCGGCGCCCATCCCGTGGTGGGCCGCCGAGCCACGCCGCTTCGAACGAGACCAGCATGAGATCCCCGCCGCCTTCCCCGACCTCGCCTACGACGCCGAAGGCGGCGGAAGCTGGCAGGGCACACTGCCCCTGTGGCCGTTTGACCGGCCCCAGCCTGCACACCTGACCAACTGGACGGGCGACACAGGGCTCCGTTTTCTCATGGCCTACCGGCATTCCTATCCCATGGTGCCGCCCCACATCCTTCCCCTCGACCCGCTTCCTGAGCTGGCCGAGTGGACGCAGTCACGCTGGCACGTCAACGGCGACGGCACCCTCTGTCTGCTGCGCTCCGACGATCTGTGGACAGGCCGCGCGTCCGTCGTCGACCTGCTTATTAAAGCCGCCGCCTGGAGAGTGGAGCACGCGCTGATGAAGCACGGGGTGATCCCGCAGATGTCCGAATGCGGCATCGCCGAAGATGACCGCTTCGACCACTTCCTTACCAACCCGCCCCCCGCTGGCGCTAGCCATGACAGCCAGACCGCTCCGCCTGGCACGACGCCGGACGACCAAGACGCCCTGAGCGAGCCTTCGTGTTGATCCTCGTTCCCCGCCAGGCGGCAGTCACCATCCGCGAGGCCGGACCTTGGGGCCAGATAGCTCTGCGCCGCAACCATGAAAATCTGGCCGTTATCCGGGGAATCTCCACCCGCGATGGCGCAGTTCTCCCCGTAGACACAACACCCGGCCCAAACCTGCTCGCCGCTGGCGACGGCAGCTTGGCAGGCTGCTGGTACCGAGTAGCTCCCATGCTCCACCTCTACTGGCGTCAGCTGAGCGGCAGGCTAGGCGCAGGCATCCCCTTGTCCGCATTTCAGGAGCACCTCACCAGCGGGTTCAAGAACCCCGGTCTCAACCCGTACATCGCTCTGACTTGCGCCCCGGACCTGAAGGGCACTTTTCCCGAGCACGACGTGCCCGACGTTGTGGCCTGGCGCGTCGGGCGCGATGGCGCGTATCCCCTCAACTCCCTTGTCGAGCCCGAGACCACTGGCATCAGCCAGCTCCAGGACCACTGGCCTGTCAAAGATCTCGAGGCCGCCCATGTCACGCTCGTCGGCACCGGCAGCATCGGATCTGCAACCGCACATGCCCTCGCGGGCTACGGCATCGGACGCCTCACCCTCGTCGACCCGGACCGGCTCTCCTGGCACAACCTCGTACGCCACACCACTGCCCGCCGTCACGTCGGCCGCCCCAAAGTCACCGCCCTCGCCGAAGAGCTTGCCCCCCTGCGCCCCGACACCAAGGTCGTGCCCCTCGCCCTCGACATTGTCGACAACGCAGACCAGGTCAGACCGCTGCTCAACGACAGCGACCTCGTAGTCTGCGCTGCCGACGGCGTTGCTGCGCGTCGCGTGACGGGACACCTCGCGCGCCGCGCCGGTATCACCGCGGTCCTGGCCTGCGTCCTGCAGAACGGAGCCATCGGCGAAGTCCTCCGACTGCGGCCCTGGCCCCAACATGGATGCCTCACCTGTCGGCGCGAGGCTCTTGCCGTACAGGGCGGCATGGACCCCGAACCCGCACTCGACGCCGGATACGGAACCGGCACCACGCACCGGCCGATGACTGCGGTCGGTCCCGACCTCCACATTGTCGGTCACCTGGCCGCGAAGATCGCCATCGCCACCCTCCTCGAACGCGAAGGGCACCCCGACCAGCGCCTTCCCGGCGAGCACTGCATTGTCAGCCTGCGCCGACAACCCGACTGCGCGCCTCCCTTCGACCTCACCCGGACCGGGGAGATCCGATGGCTCCCCGCCACGCCTCCGCACCCCGGCTGCGCCACCTGCGAATCCGCGTGATGCTGCGGCCCGTTACCGCTGTACACCTCACGCCGCAAGCTGCCCGGGTCATCAGCGACGAACTCAGAACAGCTGATTCCACCAGGGAAACCGGAGGCATCCTGCTGGGACACCACACCGACGACACGGTGATCGTCCGGCACGCAGGAACCCCCGGACCCGGCGCGATCCAGACGCCTACCTACTTCTTGCGCGACTTGGAGCACGCCCAGACCACGGCCGATCGGGCCTACACCCAGGACCGCAGCGTCTGGATTGGCGAGTGGCATACCCACCCCAGCAGCCGACCGGTCCCCAGCGCCCAAGACACAGCCACCTACCGCCAACTCCTTGACGACCCCGAACTCGCTTTCCACAGCTTCATCGCCGTCATCCTTAGCCCTCGCACATCGCACTGGCACATGACCGCCTGGGCCTGCCGCAACGACGTCATCACCCGAGTTCCCGTGCACACAGTGCCGGAGCAAGTCGGCTATCAGTAGCAGCCAGATACCCGGCTCGACATACAACGAGCGCCCCGTCCCAACCTGGAGAACGCACATGGAGCCCCTGCCGGCCCCGAGTCCCACCAGCGTCAGGATCACTGGCGACCACTACCAGTGGCTCATCGCCTGGACCGGCTGCCTCACCCTCCTGCGTGAGAACGCCATCCATGCCGCCAACCCCGTCATTTCCGTCGGCGTCGAAGCCGACGACGCCGGCAACCTCGACGACGTGGTCCTGCTGCGCTGCACGCCACCCCACACCTACGTCCAGGTTAAGTACACCGTCAGTAGTGCCACACCCGTCAACGAGGAGTACCTGACCAAACCGAGCCCCACCGGTGGCCCGTCGATCCTGAAGAAGATTGCCAGGACCTGGCGCACTCTCACAGCCGACGGCATCGACGTTGACCTTGCGATCATCACCAACCGGGCGCCAGACCCGAACGATCCCCTCATCGCCGTGCGTGACTCCCGCACCCAGCTGCTCCTGCCGAAGGCGGCCGACGGCACCGCACGGTCGAAGACCGGCAAGGCACGAACCCGCTGGGCCGAGAACGCTGGCCTGAGCGAGATCGAACTCCACGGCCTGCTCTCCTGCCTGCGTTTCGACGTATCCCGAGAACTACCCCACGTACAAGAGCAGCTGCAGCTCCTGATGGCCGTCTCCGGACTTCGCCACGACAGCCATGCGGTCGATGAAGGTGCCAACTGGGTCGCCCAGCAGGTCCGCGACGGCCACCGAACCCTCACCCTCGACATGATCAGGGCAGCCGTCGACAGCCTCAACCTCAAGACGGGACCCGCTCGCGCAATCCTGTCGATCGCCACCCTTAAACCCGACCTGCTTGCCCACGAAGCCGACCACACCATCAACTGGGTCGAGCGGTTCGAAACCGACTCCGAGTACACCAAACGCCGCCCGCTCGCCCCCTCCACCTGGACACAACTTCAGGAAGAAATCGAGGCGGCCCCTGCCCACCTTCTTGGCAGCACCAACATCTCCGTGACAGGAAGCATCCGCCTTGCCCCCGCGTTCCTGACCGGCGCAGCCTTTCGTATGGTCAGCGGAGCGGACCTCGCTGTTCTCCAGCGCGGACAACTGTGGTCCACCAGTGACACCTACGACGCCGACTGCGACCCCATCGTCGAGGAACACGACATCGGCTACGGCGAGGACCTTGCCGTCGGCATCAACGTTACGGTCAGACCCGCCGACTTCACCCAAGACGTCGTCGACTACCTCCGAGAGCAGAACATCCCCGCATCCAAACTCCTCATCCTCACCCCGCCTGCTGGGCCCAACGATGGCTCCGTCTCCGACAGCCACGCCGCCAATGCCCTCGCCGTCGGCATTCGCGACGCCCTTCGTCGTCCCACCCGCACCACCCCCCGAATCCATCTCTTTCTCGCCTGCCCCATGGGACTCGCCCTCCTTCTCGGCCACCGATGGAACCGGCTGCGCCCCACCGTGGTGTACGAAGACGTCCGGACAGCACAGGGCTACGAGCCAGCCTTCGTCATCCCTGCCTGATTGCAACGCGTCCGGGCACCACATGCGGAGGTGCGGGGGAGAAGGATTGCAGGTGCTCGCTGGTCATCTGCTGCTGCAGTCCCACCAAGTGCGCCATGGCTGAGTCCCGTTCCGCCTCTTGCTGCGCCCGCTCGGCCTGCCGACGAGACCGTTCCAGCTGTGCGTCAGAGGGGGCGGTTGCCCGCGGACGCGAGCCGGAGCGTGTCGTGCGACTCGTACTGGTCCGAGGCGCCCGCCGCCCAGCGTGGTGGGGGCGTAGAACGGTCCCATCCCCGAGGGAAGCTCGGTCCGCTCACCGCCCACATTCACCCTGGCCGTCCTTGGCCCCATGAGTGTTCGTACCCCTCGGGTCGAGACGCGCACGCTTATTCCGGGCACACCGACGCGGAATCCGAAGCCCTGGAGCCTCCCTCTCTACAGCAGGGAGTCTGTCACTGCCCAGAAACCGATACTCAGGGATCGCGGGAATCCAAGAGGTCAAGGGAAGGCAGACCGAGCCTCTCCCGAGTGGGAGCAGGCGAGGGCGGTGCGGAGGGGCTGGCGGCCCACTGAACGCAGAACTCTCGCCCTCGGATCGGCCACTGCGACCTGCTTGAAGGGCAGTGGCCGAACCAACCGCGCCCCGACGTCAGGGTCGGCGTGCTGGCCGCGCTGCTGACGATGGCCGGGGCACGGGTCGGACGGGCGAGGCGGTTGGCTTTGGCGTGGTCGCTTTCGGCTGGTAGGCGGCGAGGTCGTTCAGGACTGCCTCGACCACGGGCCAGCACATGTTCAGTGTGTCGCGGTCAGGGGTGTGGGCATCCCGGATCTCTTGTCGCGGATGGACGAAGTTGCGATACCTGCGCAGCTCGTGGCAGAAGCGCTCGACGTCAGCACCGATCCACCCGGCGACGTGGCAGGTCCTGATCAAAATGTCGAGGGTCACTTTGTCCGCTGATGTGCTGCCGAGTCGTGAGGCATCGCGCTCGCGGACCACTTGGACCATGACGCCTTCCAGCAGGCTGTCGAGCATGATGATGGCGGCCACGTGAGCGCCATTGGCGTAGCAGGTGCGTGCCTCGTCCAAGCGGTGTTGGAGCAGGGCGGCCATTTTCCCATCACTGATGAGATCGGTCATGGCTGTGCTGAGTTCGGCAGGGCCCCGGCTACCTGGGTGGGCAAGGGAGGTGTCGCAGGCGACGAGACGGGGGCGGCCGCCAGGATTCTCCAGGCGTGCTCCCTCGTAGACCAGAAAGGCGTTGACCGCGGAGACAACAGCAGGGAGCTGGTCAGGCTCGTCAAGGTATTCGCGAGGGTCGGCCAGGCGAAGCAGGACCCGTTCCAGCTCGGTGGGCTCTTCTCGGCGTTCGCTGAGCCGGGCGAGCGTCCATTCCATCCTGTACTCGCCGTTGTACTCCGGCACCCGCTGCCAGCCGGCGTGTTCCAGGAAGCGCGCGATCTCGAAACCCTTGCGGTAGTAGAGGTGGTCGTCGCCGCAGATGACGCGCGCGAGCTCCTCCAGGGTGTTGGCGTCGAGGATGCCGAGTGGGGACTGCGCAGTCATGCCGAGCCTTCCGTGCTGTCGTCGGTTTCGTCGTCTACTTCGTTGTCTTCTGCCTTGCGGAGCGTGTTGGCCAGATCGTCCGTACCCGGGTCCTCGGGTGCCTCCGCCGTGTCGTCGGCCAGGCCCTCGTCGGAGGAGAGGTCGAAGGGGGTCCACTGCACGCTGGTGGGTGTGGCGGACGAACGGGTCCGGTCACTGGTCCCCTCGAATGTGGCCGGATGGATGCCAAGTCGTTCGAGCTCATCCCACAGGCCGGACAACGCCTCCTCAGGGTCGAATCGGAACTCGCTCTCGCGAATCCGCCAGAACGTCCAGCCGACGCGTTGGAGTTCACGGTCGCGCCGTTGGTCATGCCGGATCTGCTCGGGTGTCGAGTGATACCGGTCGCCGTCGCACTCCACGGCCAGGCGCCCACGTGCCCCTACGACGACGAGGTCGAGGCGCTTGTTCCCTGCCGGATACTGCGGGACGACGTGATATCCGCGGGCCTTCAGGTGCAGGTAGACCTGCTGCTCGAAGAGCGATTCGAAGGGCTTCTGCGGCACATCGCCCGCTACCACTCCGATGTCTTCGGAGCCGGCAAGTGCGGATGGCGGGTTCTCCATATAGGACAGGAGGTTGAGTCGCATGTCCTCCCTCTTCAATCGGTCCGGCGGTACCGAGTAGAAGAGCCACATCTGGTCCTGTGCCCGGGACGCGGCGACGTTGTATGCCTGTCGTTCGCTGCGGGCACCTCCCGTGATGCGCGGCGGATCGGTGACGACCATCGACAGCAGGATGACGTGCCTTTCGTCTCCCTGGAACGACGCCGGGCTGCCCACACGAATCTGGTGGCGTTCAAGCATCGGCGCCGGGATGCGTTCCTGGATGAGCTTTTCCAGGAGCTTGACCTGACCGATCGACCCCTGAAGGGTGATGACGCCCATGGACCGGTCGCGGTAGTCAGGGTCCGCTACGAGCCTGGCCAGGCAGTCGACGATGGCCTCGGCCTCCTTCGGGTTGCGGATCCTGCTGTCGCGCCCCTGGGTAACGGCCCCTTCAACGAACTGGGTCACGAGGGGGTCGAGGCGCTCACCGCCGTACTGGCGCAGAGGCTGCAGCTTGTTGTTGTAGAAGGTCTGCGAAGACCAGCCGATGATCTCCGGCATGCAACGGAAGTGCTCCTCCAACCGGATCACCTTCGGGAAGAAGGTGGACAGCAACTGGTAGAGGTTGGTGGAGGGTCCGTAGAGCGTGCGCAGCCTCGGAGGCATGTCCGGCAAGTGGGAGACGAGCCGGTCATGGATCGCCTGATGTCGGCCCATGCCACTGAGCGGGGGCGCGCATTGCTTATCGTCCCCCACGACGATGACGCGGGGCGCCAGCCACAGCAGGAACAGGGCGTCCATGCCGGCCTGACTAGCCTCGTCGACGATGACGACATCGAACGCGTCCCGCCTGGGCTGGACCATCTCGGCGACCTGGGAGATGGGCATGACCCACGCGGGGACTGCTTCCTGCGCCGTCTTCATAGCGTCGTACGCCGCGGCACGGTATCGGCCAGCACCGCGCCCCTTGCCCTTGCCGTACGAGGACATGTGGTTGCGGTACGCCTGGAGTGCCGACCGCTGCTCTTGCGTCATGCGATGCAGACAGTGCCACCTTCCCCAGGTGGCAGCGAGTTCACCGGTGATGTCCTCCAGGTGACGTTCACACTGCGCCAGTTCGCCTTCGACCTGACGTTCGCGTCCCGGTGTGCGCTGACGGTGGACGAAGGCAGAGGCCACCGCCCAGGCCCACGCCTCCGCCAGCGAGTCCAGGCGAGCTTCCCATGCCCGGTCACCAGGGTCGTGCGTCAGCTGGTCAGCGAGCAGCGGGTGGGCCCGGCGGACGCTTTCGAGTAGCACGGCGCATCGACGCCGGCGGTGTTCACGCCGATGAGCCTCGCGCAGCGCCTCAAGTTCCTTGGCGTATCGGTCGATGTCCTGCTCCCGAACGGCTTGGGCGGCGGCCACAGCTTCGGTGGTGGGGTGGGAGCTGTCCACCGGTGTGCGCAGTTGTTCCTCCCAAGCAAGCAACTGGGCCGTAGCCTCGTCTGCCGCTCGTCGGCCGGAGACCGCAGAGAGGGCGCCGGTGAAGTCCTGCCATGCCGACCTGGAAGTGAGGGCGATGTGCACCCCGTGATGTACGAGCAGCTCATCGATGCGCTCGCGGCCGGCGCCGAACGTGTCGACATGGTCCAGGCGTGCGTACGCCTCCGTCAGCGACGCGAGCCGAACTTCCAGCGGCCCTTCGGATACGGGCACCTGCACTTGGCCCCACCGCTCCGCAAGTGTGGCAACGGCGGAGCGGGCGCGGAGGTGAGCAAGGGCGGCGTCGAGATCCTCCAGGGTTTCGGGTGAGTGACCGTTCACGGTGCACGAGTCGAGGAGGTCCTGCGCGGCCTTCTGCGCCCGCGAGGCGCGGAAGCTGCCGCGGACTCGCAGTTTGCCACCCGAGACGAGGTGCTCGCGCAGCGCAGAACCCGCCGTGAGCATCGCATCCCCTTGTTCCGTGGAGAGCTGCCCGGGCACGGTGACGCGCGTCATCCCCTGTTCGTTCAGCCGTTCGGAGATGTCGGCGAGTTGATTGGCAAGTCCGGACACGCGACGCCACAGCGCGAGGTTCTCACGGGAGAGTCGGTCGGTGAGGGCCTTGGTGGCCCACTTGCCCTCATCCCATTGTGTGGCCTGCGGAGACAGACCCAGGTGGTGCAGAGCCGTACGGCAGGAATCCACGAGGGAGGTCAGCTCATCGGTGACAGAGCTGTCGAGCCTGGCAAGATCGCCGCGGATGCGGACCGCCCCGGAGGACAGGCCCTCGTCGGTGACGCGGCTGGCTGAGAGTGCCTGGGCCAAGGCTTCGGGGGAGGGGAGGCCGTCGGGGTCTGGCAGAGTGCCACCGGCGCGTGGCTCAGCCGCACCGTCGCGCAGCAGGCTCAGCAGTTCCACCGCTTGCGCGGGGGACAGCGGAGGGACAGACGGGGTCGGGCCGTCAGCCGGCACAAGACCGATCCAGGAGTGATGTCCGGCGCTTTCTTGCACACGCTGCACAATTGCGGCGAGAGTGCCGGCGTATCCCGGTGCGATCTCCGGGTGCCGGTAGACCTCGGCCTCCCGCAGCGCGATCACCTGTTCGGTGAGCGCGCTGATCCTTCCCCGCACCTCCTCCCGGCGGGCGGAGAGTCGATGGATCTCGTCCTGCAGTTGCTCGGGGTCGCTCGCGGCGACCTGATCGGTGAGAGCGTTGACCGTGCGTTCCAGCTCGTCCGCCCCGTCCTGCCGTGCCGAGCTCAGCAGGAGGACGCACAGGTCCCGTACGGCGGGAGGAAGTTTGTCCCGCAGGACCGTCAGGGCCTGGTCGCGGGCGCTGGTCACCAAGACCCTCTGCCCCTGCGCCAGCAGAGCGGAGACCAGATTGGCGATCGTGTGGGTCTTACCGGTGCCCGGTGGGCCTTGAACCACCACGCCCGTGTCGTGCTCCAGCCGCCGCAGGACACTGCGTTGACGTTCGTTGGTCTTTCCTGGGAAGAGCGGGTCGTCCCCGAATAGAGGCGGAATCTCGCGGCCGTCCCAGTTCACGCGCTCTTCGGAGTTCAGGGGCAGTACCAGCTGGGCGAGGCCCAGAGGCGCGTGTCCCTCGGAGGACACGCTGTCCGCGATCCGGTCGTAGAAGCCCAGCAGAGCATTGCGGTCCCGTGGACGCAGCACAAGTGCGGGAGCGTACGTGAGACGCGCGCCTGCTTCGGGCTCGCGGGGCGGCTGCCACTCGGCACTGAAGGACACGGGCCGTTGCAGTACCCGCTCCTGCCACTGGGCCAACTGCTCCAAGGCCTCAGATCCAAGCAGGTGCAGTGACTGGGCCGCGATCTCCTCGGTGAGCGCGGCCGAGCGTTCGGGCGCCCAGCCGTCATCGGTGTCGAGGAATGATTGATCCTCCAGCCGCACGGCTCCCTCGGCCATGAGCCGCACTGTGAGCCTGGCGGTCTTCCGGTCTACCAAGGTCTCCACGCGGTGGGTGAGCAGGTGACGGTGAAGGGCGTCGCCACGTGGATCGCTCCAAGTCAAGAGCCCTGTGGCGAGCACGAGTTCTAGCTGATCATCCTGCTGGGTCAGCTTCTGGTGCCACCCGTAGACCTGGTCGTACAGCTCCCGAAGGGCTCGCTCCGCGCGCTCCCTCTCCGCCCACTTCCGCCAGCGCGTCAGCCAGGGACCGTAGGCTCGGAGTACCTCGTCGGAATCCTCTCGGCGGACGGTCTGCTCCGCCGCCTGTTCCCAGGACTGGCTGCCGTCCGCAGCTCGCACCAGTTCCTGCCCCGGTCCTTCAGCTTCAAGCGGCGGGTCACCGCCGTCCGCGTCCTGGCAGCGTTCCGTGGAGACCCATCCATCCAGCAGATCCGGGAGTGGGGGTGGCGATGTCTGCGGAACGTGGTCAAGCGTGAACAGCAGCCCGTCGAGGCGGTCGGACGGGCGTCGTACCGAGGGGGGCATGGCGACCAGCCATAACCGCTCCCTTGAGCGGCGGTCATCACGAAGTCGTTGGTTGCTGCTCTGAACGACCTCCTTGAGGAAGCCGATCAGACTCGCGGTCTGGCCGATGACGTCGGGGTTCTTCGCGTGACGTCGCGGTACGTTCACTTTTCTCCTCCCGGCTGGTGGCGAACGTTCCAGGATCGGGATGAGCAGTAGCAGGGGCAACCTGTCTCTGGAAAATGGCGAAATATGAGCTTCATGTGGGCTGAATCACCTTGATCCCAGCGAGTACCTCGTGGAGATCCGTCGACTTCCGGTACCCATGTCCCGATGCTCTTGGTATCCGTGGGGTCAATCAAGCCGGGAGTTCGGGAGAGTCGGTTGCGCGAGCGAGTTCCAGGCAGCCCCGATGACGCAGCCCATCTAAAGGGGCGCATGGGTGGGGATGACAGGGTGTAAGGCTGCTCGGTTGACGGAGTAGGGCCATCTGGGTGCTTGCCGAGGGGGCGGCACTCTGAGCAGTCGAGGGCTGGTAGGAGAACGCGAAGCGTCGTCGGCGACATCCCACCCCTTGGTGTCGCCCCCCTTGCTTCCAGGGAGCGACACCGGCCATGCGGCCCTCAGGCCTGTGGCAACACCCGCATGGCGAGCACAGAGCCGTCCTGGTGGACGGATACGGGGCCGTCCCACTCCGAATCCCAGGCGAGGAGGGGCCAGCTCCTGCGCTGGGCGTGGATCTCCGTGCGGTACTGCTCGACACGGCCTTCCGCGAGGTGGCGGAAGAGATCGTTCGCGACCCCGGAGAATGCCTCGACCCGCGTCCTGTTGAGGCGGAACACATGGTCGGTGCCAACGAAGTCGATGTCGAGGAGCCGTTGGTTCGCGTCCTGGACGCTGTCGGTGGCGGCGTGGGTGGGGTCGGTGAAGTGGCGCTGGCCCTGCCGTTTGGTCAGGTACTGGGCCGTAGCGGCGCCGTCGCCAGCGAAGGCCGTCAGTCCGGCCGCCGCGGTTCGGGCGAGGACCTGCCGGAACCAGGCATAGTGCTCCGGCTGTACATGGAAGCCGAGCTGTGACTCCAGTTTCCGCTCGCCCTCGGCCGGCGGTTGGATGCCCGGGAAGATGTTCGCGTCCTCGAGGCGGTGGTCAAGGCGGGTGCCGGGGGCATCCATCGAGCCGGTCAGTCGGCCACCAGTTCCGCGGGCCTGCAAGGCGTGCACCGTGAGCACGCCCTCAGTGGGGAGTTCCGTACTGAACACGAGGGCCGGTGTCTCGTCCCACGGGCCGATGTGGACCGCCTCGACGTGCGCAGAAGCGGACGCGAGCTGGATGTGAGAGGCTGCGGCATTGCTGTGGTTGCCCTTGCAGGCGATCGGAAGGACCCTCGGCGCCTCTCCGGGCTTCCATATCTCGGCGAAGAACTGTGGCCGGTAGCGGTAGCCGGATCGATGGCCCGAGTCGCGACTGGTCAAAGCCCAGCCTGCCCGCAGTGCGGTGTCCGCGGGGACGATCGAGACCGAGTGGTCCGGGTAGCGGCGGCTCAGGAGCTGCCGGGCAAGGGTCAGGGCGAAGCCGGTTCCAAGTTCTCCGGACTGGATCGCCTTGTAGTAGTCAGCCGTCTCCCGCCCCTCCGCGGAGAGGGTCATGAACGAGTTGATGCTGCCGGCCAGAGCCTGGCTGTATTTCAGGGAACCCCAGTGCTCGGCGAGTCCACGGCTGGCGCCCCGCCGCGAGAGGGCGATGCCTTGGCCGAGGGTGTGTAGCACGTCCCAGGGCGTCAGCTGGACGGTCCGGTCCAGCTCCTTCGCGGGGATGGGCCGGAGCTCGGGCTTTCGCCGGAGCTGGTCGAGTTCCTTCTCCTCGCGTGCCTTGTCATCCTCGGCTGCGGCGTCGTCGACGCTGCCGACCAAGGCCGAACTGGAGTGGATCGAGATGTTCGACGGCTGGACGAGGTCCTTGAGTACGTCAGCGGCTGGCTTCAACCTGTTCCCCCTACGGCTTCCACGGGTCAGACCAACCTCGCAAGCTACGTGCTGCAGGAGGGGCGCACACAGGGCGTATGCGGGCACATGACGATGCAGGTCCCCACCGCCGGGAGTGGCGCGCTGGCAACCGTCTCTCTCAGGGCCGCCTCGCTGGCCTCGGCTGCATCCCGGGAAGTCGCAGGGAACGAGCCATGGCCGGCGGGCGCCCTTACTGACACGCGTCGTCTTGCCCAGACTGCTGCTCGAAGACGAGGAGGAACTGGGTGACAGCACGCAGGAAGCGTCGGTCGGCATCGCGGAAGCGCCGGGAGGCCCGGCTCAAGGCGGGTGCCTGGAGCGGCGTCGCTGCATTGGCGCTGCTCCTGGCGTTCTGGTCGACGATCTGGCCCTATGTGGTGGGAGTGTTGATCCTCGGCGCGGTCGGAGGCGGAGGCTGGTGGCTGTGGAAGACGGATCGCCTGGTCCGGGGGAACGATCGGCGGTGGCGCCACGAGGAAGCCGTCAGGGCGGGCCATAGGACGCTCGCCGAGGTCGACGCGATGGACGGCACGCAGTTCGAGGCCTTCGTGGCCGATCTCTGCCGGCGGGATGGTTGTACGGATGTCCGCCGAGTCGGCGGCACAGGCGACAACGGTGCCGACGTGCGTGGACGGCTGCCCGATGGCCGCACGATGGTGATCCAGTGCAAGCGGTACAACCCGAAGCGGAAGATCTCCAATGGAGAGGTCCGTAACCTCCTCGGCTCGCAGATGCACTTCAAGGCCGAAGTTGCCGTCTTCGTCACCACCGCGTACTTCAGCGGCCCCGCCGAACGCTGTGCCCTGCAGAACGATGTCGTGGCCGTCCACCGTGATCATCTTGGACTGTGGAACAACGGTGCGGCGCTCCCGTCTCTTAAGGCGGTGAATGGCGCCGGTCAGGGCGACCGGCGGCAACGCGCCCTGCGGAAAGAGACGTACGAGTAGCTCCCCCCTGATAGCTGGACTCTGAAGTCAGTCCCAACCAAGAGCGGTCGTAGTTTCACGATGTCAGCTCGGTCAGCGCTGTACACAACAAGGTCGTGTCCTCGATCGCGCGGCGGCATGTCGGGTCGTCGAGGGTGAGGCGCTGTCCGACACGGAGGGGTGTGCGGGGGACGCGGGCCAGGTACTTCGCGTCGACCACGCCTTCGTTGTGCGTGAAGACGTGACGTGCTGCCCAGGCAGCGAGGAGGCGGTCCCAGGTATCCGATGCGAGCGCGGTCCGCACATCCGGAAAGCCGGCGTCGGTGAAGAGCACGGCCATGTCCTCCAACCGCTGGAAGACGTTGCCTTTCCCGCGGAGCCGGGCATCTGCGTCATGCACGGAAGCCTTGAACAGGGAGGACGCCAAGATTTCGACGACCCCCACCACGTTCTCGATGGTGTCCACCCAGTTGTGTGAGAACACTCCCTGCTCACGAAGGGCAGCCTTGACATCTGCGGGAATCGCCTCGAGTGCGTCCAGGCGAGCGGTATCGGCCTGGAGGGCATCGAACGCGACCGACGCCGCCGGCAATTCGCCGCAGACGGGACAGTAGCGGTGCTCGCTGAAGACGGCGTACTTGACCCGGCAGCCAGGACAGGTTCGGATCCGTACCAGGCGCTCCTCGTCGATACCCGGAAGAGGGCTGGGGTAGAAGGGCTTCCCGGGCTTGTAGGAGAAGGACACCGGGCTTCTTCGCGAGCTCTTGCGGGCGAGGCCGCCGAAGATGTCCTGAAGTGACCGGCTGACGATCTGGGTGCCCAGATCCTCGGCGACGCGCAGCAGACGTTCCCGCTGCTGCCTGGTCATGAAGTCTGAATGGCCGCTGTGGTGGCCGCAGTAGACGCACCATAGCGTTAGGTCATCTGGAAGCCGTTCGTAGTCGTCTGCGTCGATACGGAAGGTCATCGTGCAGTGTGGGCACTCGCGGCCGAGGAAACCGTCGTCGTCGGTGGGTACGGTGACCTGGATCTCGAAGGAATCGCCTTGGTGCCCGAGTATGTGGGCACCCTCTGCCATACGGAACTCTTCGTTGTTCCACATGGCTGAATTGTGCCGCTGGGCGCTGACAGTTGGGGTTTTCGTACGCCTCGTCTATGAGATGGCGGAAGCGCAGTAGGCGTTGCGGATGCCGGTCAAGGGCTCGCGGTCGCGGTTGAAACGGAGCTTGTTGGTGAGGAGGACAGCCCATCTGCCCTGCTGCGGGCTGATCCACATGCCGGTGCCCGTGAAGCCGTAGTGGACCCAGATGTCCTGGTTGGGGTCGGTGCCGGGGGCGGGGTGCCAGAAGAGGCCGCGGGCGGGGGTGAGGTCGCCTGTGTGGAGGCGGAGTGAATCCTTGATCCAGGTCGGGCCGAAGGCGGTCTGGGTGGGGGCGAGCATGTGGCGGAGGAAGAGGGCGAGGTCGTCGAGGACCGAGAAGGTGCCGGCGATGCCGCAGACGCCGTCGAGGAGGCGGGCGGAGAAGTCGTGGGCGGTGCCCTTGAGGTGGGTGCCGGTGGTCTCGTCGTACTCGGTGGGGGCGCAGCGGGCCGCCTCGGCATCGGGGAGGGGGCCGAAGCGGGTCTGCGTCATACCCAGGGGGCGCCAGATGCGGTCGGTAGCGAGTTGGTCCAGGGGCTGGCCCGAGAGGTGCTCGGCGAGGTAGCCGAGGACGAGGGCGGCTCGGTCGGTGTACTCGACGGCTTCGCCCGGCGGGCGGTGGAGGGCCTCGTGGAGGACGCCGTCGCGGATGTCCTGGGGGTCGGTGCCGTAGAGGTTCTTCAGGTTGGCGCGCAGCGGCAGGCCAGCGGTGTGCGTGAGCAGGTGGTGGGCCGTGGCCCGGGCTAGGGGGTGGCCTGCGACTTCGTCCCAGAAGGTTCCCAGCGGAGTGTGGAGCTGGAGCTTGCCCTCTTCGACCAGGGTGCCGATCGTCGACCAGACGGCGAGGATCTTGGTGAGGCTGGCCACGTCGAAGACGGTGTCCAGCCGCATCGGCTCGTCCGAGTGGTCGGGGTCCAGGAGGCCGACGGCTCCGCTGGCCTCGATGCCGTCGGCGTTCCCGACCGCCCACACCGCGCCGGGGTAGACCTCGTCGCGTACGCCGGTTTGGAGGAGGTCTTCGATCCGGTCGGTGGTGTGGGTCATGGTCTCCCGATCGTCGTTGGCCCGCGGGTGGTCCGTTGGACAGGTTAGTGACGCGGCCGGGGCGGTGTCGGCTGCGCCACGGGTGGTGTCAGGCGAGCCGCCGGCCGAGGTCGGCGATGGCCGTGGCGGTGGTGCTGAGGGGGAAACGGGCGGCATTGGTGCGGCCGGATGCCCGGAGCATCTCCAGGAGGCCGGGCGTGGTGCGGAGGCGGTGAAGGTCGTGGGCGGCGGTGGTGGGGTTGGTGAAATCGGTGGCCAGGCCGGTGCCGGAGAGGGCTTCGCTGAGTCCGGGGACGGGTTGGTAGAGGACGGGGAGTCCGCAGGCCTGGGCTTCGAGGGCGACGAGGCCCATGGCCTCCAGGGTGGTGGAGGGCACGGCGAGTACGTCGTGGTCGGCGAAGGCCTTCCACAGTTGGGCGCGGCGGAACCAGCCGAGGTAGCGGACGTGGACGCCGAGCTGGCGGACGACCGGGGCGAGGTCGAGGAACTGGGCGCGCGGGGCGGCGATGCTCAGCTCGACCGAGCGGGTGGCCGCGACGGCTTGGAGGAGGGGTTCGAGGCCCTTCTCAGAACTGAGGCGGCCTGCGAAGAGGATCCGCAGGTGGCTGGCGGGACGTCGGGCGGGCCGGGGCGGCGGGCTGGTCAGGAGGCGGTCGGGGACGCCCCAGGGGATCTTCTCGATCTTGCGCCTGTCCGTCTTGGGGGCGAGCTTGAGCAGGCGGTCGGCCATGGCGCCGGTGGGGACGACGATCGCGTCGGCAGCGGAGGCGGTTTCGCGGAGAACGCGTAGCTGCGTGGTGTGGTTCTCGGCGTGCAGGAGGTCGGTGCCGTGGACGAAGGCGATCCGGGGGTGGGCGGGTAGGGCACGCAGGAGGGCGGGGGTGGCGCCGAAGGTCAGGTGGTGCAGGTGCAGCACGCTGATCTGGCGCGGGTCGATGGCGGACGTCATGGCGTGGCGCAGGTTGGTGACGTACCGGCTGAAGGCCTGACCGTCGAGGCACTTGCCGGACGCGTGCAGCAGGTCGATGCCGACCGGAGTGCGGGGTCGGGGGCCGTCGGGGGCGAGCATGAAGGCACGGGCGGGGATTGTCGGCTGGGTGCCGGCGTAGAGGTCGAGGAAGAGTTCGACGCTTCCGCCGGGGCTGGGGAACGGCAGGTCGAGAGCGGTGGCGACGATGCGGTTCACCGGCGGCCTCCGGGGTTCTCCTCGTAGAGGCGGGACGTCTCGATGCCCTCGCTGGTGCGGTACTTGAGGCCGTGTTGCTGGTAGCTGGCCGGGGAGCCGTGCGTGCGGAGGAAGACGAGCTTGCCGAAGGTCATGCCGGGCCGGACGCGTACGGGGCGGGTGGCTCGGATCTCCAGGGTCCAGCGGATCGCGTGGCCCGTGTGCCCGAGCGGGGCGGAGACGTGGACCCAGATGCCGAGGGAACCGGTGGTCCGGTCGCCGTTGAGGAGCTGGGCGTAGGCCTCGGAGCCCGTGCGCTCCAGGGTGTGGCCGAGGTAGAGGTGGCCGGGCTCCAGGACGTAGCCGTCGTCGGGGAGGGTGAGTTCGGAGAAGGCGGTGGTACTGGCGGCGTCGAGGTCGCCCTCGCAGACGCGGAGCGTGCTGCCCAGGCGCCAGTCGTACGCGTTGGGGGACAGGCGGTCCGGGTCGTACGGGTCGATGGTGATGCGGCCCGACTCGTGGGCGGCGGCGATGGCCGGTCCGGTGAGGATCACGAGGTCACCGCCGTGGCGTCGAGGTCGCGCCAGTACGAGGAGGGCTGGGGCCCGGAGGCCGCCTGGTACTTGCCCTCGTACAGGTCGATGGCGCCCTCGGAGACGAAGAACATGATCTGCCCGATCTTCATCCCGGCGTAGACGCGCACGGGGCGGGTCGGGGTGAGCATCAGCGTCCACTGGCCGTGGAAGCCGATGTCACCGATGGGTGCGGTGATCTCTACGAAGAGCCCCAGTCGGCCGACGGAGGACCGGCCGAAGAGCAGGGGGACGAAGAGGTCGGATCCCACTTCCTCCAAGGTGTGGCCGAGGTACAGCTCGCCGGGCTGCAGGACGTGGCCGCCGTCGCCGATCTCTGTGCGGCGGGTGGGGTTCGGCCGGTGGGCGTCGAGTTCCTCGTTGGTGTAGGTGAGCAGGGTCCCGCCCAGGCGGACGTTGTAGCTGTTCGGGTTGACCTGGGTCGGCATGAAGGGGGAGATGCGCAGCCGTCCGTCCTTCGAGGCGGAGGCGATCTCGGGTCCGGTGAGGATCACTGGTCGTGTCCGTTGGTCAGGATGCTCCTGATTGCCGAGCCGAGGTTGAGGCCGACGGGGTGGGATCGGCTGTCCAGACAGGTGTCGGCGAGGTAGTCGGTGGTCAGCACGCTCGTCAGACCGGCGGGGAGCGGATCGGGGAAGGCGATCAAGGGTCCCGCCCGCTCGGTGAGGTGAGTCAGCAGGGCAGTGGGGTCGTTGCGGAAGGTCGGCGCGACCTGAGCCTCGACCAGGCTGTTGTCGAACGGCTCGATGGCCAGCAGGTCTCCCACGGTGAGGACTGCGCCCAGTGGCGTCGTGCGCACGGCGGTCTCGTTGAGGACGACCGCCTCGCTGCCCAGTCCGCTGCACAGACGGCCGGCCAGTTCGCGGAGCAGGGCGTGGCGGTCGAGAGGTTTGTTCCGATAGGGCGCGACGAGACGACCCAGCGGCTCGGCCAGTTGTGCGTCGATGGAGGCGATCTGTTCACGGACGGAGGCCAGCTCGGTCGGCAGGACGGATCCCGAGGTGTCGGGGAAACTAGCGGTCCGTCCGACCCAGCCTTCGGGGGAGCGCTCGGCGACTGCGTAGCCGACGGCGAGTTCCTGGCCCTTGAGCACGAGGGTGCTGCCGACCCGTTCGGGTCCGGTGTGTTCGCTGTGGCAGTGGCCGGCGAAGACCACGTCCAGGAAGGGGCACGCCTCGGCGAGTTGGAGGTCCTGCTCGAAGCCGGAGTGGCTGAGGAGGACCCAGGAGTCGACCTTGTGGTGGTGCGCGAGCATCAGTTCGCGCAGAGTCTGGACGGGGTCGGTGACGCGGTGGGCGGACCGCTGCCCGGCCGGGATCGAGTTGAACGCCTGCAGGCCGATCACGGCCGTGACGGCGGTCCTTCGGCCCGCGATGTCCACGATGTGCAGACGTCGGAAGAGCGCGTGGCCGGTGGAGTCCTCGACGACGTTGGCGCATACGGTCCGCTGGCGGAGGCCAGCCTCGAAGTAGTGCGGCCAGCCGTGGTTCCCGGGAGCGACGACGTCGTACAGGGCGAGCAGGATGTCCTGTTCGAGCTGGCCCCGGCCGCGGCGGTAGTACCCGGTGCCCTCGAGGAAGTCGCCGCAGTCCACCAGCAGGCTGTCTGCGCGTGCCTGGTGGAGGTGCCCGAGCAGCGGGCCGCCGGCGCCGAGCGTGGAGTGGATGTCGGTGGTGGCCATGATCTGTCGTAGGGGACGGGCGGTGGTCATGGCGCGACCTCGCAGATGTCGGCGCCGAGGTGAAGGAGCTTGCCGGGCAGGTCGGCGTGGCCGCGGCGGAGCTGGTCGACTTCGCCGAGGGTGGTGATTCCGCGGGCGGTCAGCGCGGCGACCATGAGCGCGGAGCCGGTGCGGATGTCGGTGGCCTCGACCCCGGCTCCGGTGAGGCGTTGCGGGCCGGTCAGCCGGCATTCAGTGGGGGAGATCTCCTCGATCTCCGCGCCGAGCCGGGCCAGCTGGGGCAGCAGGTTCCCGTGGCGGCCGGGGTTGATGGAGTCGGCGAACAGGTGTGTGCCGGGCTGGCCGAGAGCCAGTGCCATCAGGGGAGGTTCGAAGTCGGCGTCCAGGCCGCCGGTGGCGAGCGTGGCGATGGCGCGAAGGGGACGGCCCGTCGGCCGGGCGGCGCTCCCGTCGACCAGGAGGACGTCCTCCCGTACCGCGGTGGGGATGCCCAGCCGTTGCAGGGCTGCCTGCAACGGCACCACATCCCGACCTTGGACGCCCTCGATGCGCGCGGTCCCACCGGTGGCGGCGACGGCGCAGGCCAGGGTGCCTGCCTCGATCTTGTCGCCCGGAACGCGCCAGGCCGGCATCTGGGCCGGTGAAGCCGCTGCCGGGCTCAGGTCCAGGACCTGTTCGCCGGCTCGGGCCTCCCATCCCGCCGAGCGCAGGGCGTCCAGCACGGTGAGGACTTCCGGCGACAGGTTCGGCCGACCGAGGCGCAGCGCACGGCCCGCGACGACCGTACGCAGGACGGCGACGACCGTCGCACCGCGCGACCGGAACGGCAACGTGTGGGAGACCGTTCCGGTGGCGGGTCGACCGGCCTCGACGTCATAGCCCTCGTCATGGACGGTTACGCGGTCGCCGAACGCCTCGTACACCTTGAAGTGCAGGTCCATGCCGCGCTCCCCGATCCGGCATCCCCCGGGCCAGGGCAGCCGGGCGTTCCCCTGGAGGGCAAGGAGTGCGGGCACCAGGTAGTACGACGCGCGGATCCGGGCGGCCGGGGCCAGGTCGAGTTCCGCGGGTACGACGTCAGGGGGCATGATCACCACGCTGTCGGGCCGTCCCACGGCCCGGGCGACGTGCCAGCCCGCCCCTTGGATCAAGGTGAGCATCCAGTGGACGTCGGCGCTGGCGGGGACGTTCTCCAGCTGGATGGTCCGGCGCACGGCTGCTGTGGCGGCCAGCAGCGGCAGGGCGGCGTTCTTGGAGCCGTCGACGGTGACCGAACCGGAGAGGGGGCTCCCCGGACGTACGGCGATGACCTCCGCGCTCGTCGCAAGAGCTCGATGGGGTGCCATGCGTTCAACTCCTTTGCAGGGAAGGTTGCGTGATGGATGGCGTGACCGAGGTGGGTACGGACAGATCGAGCTCGGCCCAGCAGGACTTGCCGCCGGCGCTGTGGTCGACGCCGTGCCGGTCGGCGAGTGCGTCGATGATCAGCAGCCCGCGGCCGTCCTCGGCGTCCGTCCGGGGTGGGCGTGCGTGGGGGAGGGCGGAGCTTCGGTCGCGGACCTCGAAGCGCAGTCGGCTTCCGCGCAGGCGAGCGGTCACGGAAGCGGCTCCGTTTCCCGCGTGCTGAACGGCGTTCGCCAGCAGTTCGCCGGCCACGGCTTCTGCTACGTACATGCCGTCGGTGCCGATGACCGTTCGCCAGCCTCTGATCTCGTTCATCACCTGGTGCCGGGCGCGAGCGGCGCCCTCGGGCGTACTCGTGACGGTCAGCGTGACCTCGTGCACTTCCATGACCAGCCTCCTGGAGGGGTGCGGTTCCACCAGGCAAGCGGGTCAGGAGGCAGCGGCGCGATGTGCCGCGCAGCCCCTGCATCGTTCATGCACGTTGTGCATGGTGGACAAGTTCCGTGCAGCTAGGCTCGGTTGAGCAGGCAGGATCGGTCTCGGCAGAAGGGGCCGTGGCGGAGATGGTCGACACGCAGGGCGAGGCGCACCGGATCGGTGAACTGATCCGCCGGGCTCGGGTCTTACAGGGCCGCTCACAAGCGGACGTGGCCCGCGAGCTCGGATACCACCAGTCGAAGATCAGCCGACTGGAGGGCGGACGCGGAACGGACGACATCCGGGTTCTGCGCGACGTCGCCCGCATCCTGCGCATTCCCCCGGCCCGACTCGGTCTGGCGGAGGCCGCCCCGGAAGCCGATCCCCACGATCCGGAGACAGAGGAAATGCTGCGCCGCCGTACCTTCCTTGCCGCCAGCGTCACCGCGCTCACAGCCTCGGTCGCGCCGACGGCTGCGCACCCCGCGCTCGTCCAGGCGCTCCTGCCCGGGACGCCGACGGCTCCGACGACGGAAGCACCGGAGTCCGGGGAACTACGAAACCGGGCCACGGCCATCCGGCGCCTCTGGAGCACGTGCGACTACGCGGAGCTGGAGCGGACCCTTCCCGGCCTGATCACCGATCTTCGCCGCTGCATCGCCGACTCCCCGCAGGCTGAGGAGCTTCCCCGCTTCCTGGCCACGGCCTACCAGACCTCGGCCAGCCTCCTGCTGAAGCAGGGAGACCCCGGCACGGCGTGGCTCGCCGTCGGGCGCGCGATGGCCGAGGCCGAACGCTCGGGTGATCCGCTCGTCCTCGCTGCCAGCGTCCGCCTCCATGCGCACGTCCTGGTCCGCGAACACCACGCCGGCCAGGCCGTCACGCTGATCAAGCACACAGCTTCACAACTCGCCGGTGCGTACGACCGGCAGCCCCACCACCACCTCTCCGTGCTCGGGTTGCTGCTACTGCGCGGAGTCACGGCTGCCAGCAGGGCCGGGGACCGCGCTGCCACCGCAGAGTTCCTGGCCGAGGCCAAGGAGGTGGCGAAGTACGTCGCCCTGGACCACCCCGACGCCTGGGCCAACTTCAGCCCCACCAACGTGGCCCTCCACGAGGTCAGCGCGGCCGTGTCCTTCGGCGACGCGGGCGTCGCCATCGACATCGCCCGTCCGCTCATGCGCCGCCACATCCCGGTTCCCGAGCGCCGGGCCGCCCTATGGGTGGAAGCCGCCCGTGCCTACGCGCAGCAGGGCCGCCTCGCCGACGGCTACCAGGCCCTGCGGATCGCGGAGACCTGCGCAGCCCAGGAGATACGACGCCCAGCCGTCCGGGACCTGGTCGCCGACATGGCAGCGCGCGACCGTCGGCGTACGCTGCCAGAGCTCCACCACTTCAGCCGCCGACTGGGAGTACCCGCGTGACCGAGCCGCAGCGCAAGCCCTTCCTGTACGTCGTCGTCTGCGCGGCCGGGATCGCGGGCGACGTCGGCAAGCTGATCGACGCCGCGCACGAGCGGAACTGGGACGTCGGCGTCGTCGCCACCCCACAGGCGCTTCCCTTCCTCGATGTCGCCGCGATCGAGGAGCGGACCCGTTACCCCGTCCGCTCCGCCTGGCGCGCGCCCGGGGACGCACGGTCCTTCCCACCCGCCGATGCGATCGCCGTAGCCCCGGCCACCTTCAACACGGTCAACAAGTGGGCGGCAGGCTTCGCGGACAACCTCGCCCTCGGCATCCTCTGCGAGGCGCCGGGCATGGGCACCCCCACCGCCGTCCTGCCCTACGTGAACACCGCCCTCGCAGCCCACCGCGCGTACCAACGCAGCCTCGCCGAGCTGCGTGAGATGGGCGTCCTGGTCGGGAGCTACGATCCACACCGTCCGAAGTCCGGCGGTGGCGCCGACCGCTTCCGCTGGGAGGAAGCCGTTGACCTCCTGGCTCCGTTGCTGGCGGCAGCGGCCGCCCACCACTGATCCTGCGACTGCCAGTGGGTATGGCCTGTCGGCCTTGCACATCGCGAATGCCTGCGACCGGTGACCGGGAGGTACCTGGTCACCGGCCGCAGGCTGCTGTTCCGGGCCCGTCAGTCCTCGTAGGAGAGGTAGATGCCGCCGTCCGGAGCGGCTATGGCGCACAGGCGCTCGTACTCGGCGCGGTCTTCCTCGGTCATGTGCGGGAGTACGTCCATGACCATGCGGGCTTCGGGGTGCCGGGCGAAGTACGAGAACAGGAGCTCGGTGAGGGCCTCCACGGCGGTGCCCTGTTCGAGGGCAGCCGCAGCGTTGCGGGCACTCAGGGCGGCTGTGGCTTCGAGTTCGGCGTGCGTGGCCTGGAGGGCGGTCGCCTGTTCGGCTCGGGTGAAGGGGCGCCCGTCACGGTGGGACCAGGTGCTGGTGTCGGGCCGGTGCTTGAAGTCCGAGTCCATCAGCAGGGCGATGACTTCGATGCGCAGTTCGGTTTCGGGCATGCGGAGGTTCCTTTACGGGACGGGGTTGGTGGTGATGTTTTCAATGCTCCGGAAAATCCCCGGTTTGGCTGACCGGGGATCGTCGGCTATGTAGGGAAGGACGCGTTCTGCCGTCAGCGCCGGCGGGCGGCGCTGTTCGCGGCCTTCAGAGCCGGTTGTGTGGTCGGCATGTGCCGGGGGAGTGATGCCGCGGGATCGGCAGGCAGGTACGCGAGACGGCGGAGACGCCAGACGAGGACGTCGCTGACGGAGGTGGCGCTGTCCAGCTCCCGGTGCCGCGTGGCCTCTGCGAGGAGGTGGGCCGGGTTGTGGCCTGCGGCCTGGGTATCGGCGAGGGTCGCTGCCAGGGCGGGCCAGCCCGGCTCGGCCAGAACTTGTTCGGCAATCTCGGGCAGCGCCTGGCGTAGGACGGCTGCCTGTCGTCGCTGCAGTGGCAGGGAGCGGCCTCGCTGGTGGAGCACGGACATCGGCTGGGCGGCCGCGATCTCGTAGGCGGCGCGCAGGTGTTCGGCAGCTTGATGGGCGGCTTCGGCTTGCTGGGCGTGGTGCTTCCTGGCGTGCCACTTCGCCGCCGCGGTGACGAGGAAGAACGCGGTGTCGATGAGCATGGCGGTGGTGGCGCCGTCCTCTCCGCGACCGAGGGCCGGTCCGCTGTGGACGAGGTCGTACGCGGCCTGGCGCAGGGCGTGGTCGTGCCCGCGTACGGCGCGGATGTGGGAGCGCGAGGCCCGCTCGAACGCGAAGGCTGCATCACGGAGTTCTCGTCGGGTGTGGGCGGCGGAGGTGTCGGCGAGCGCGTCGAGGACCTCGCCGGCGGCGGCGATCTGGGCTGCTGCCGTGCCGTCGTCACCGCGATCGATGAGCAGCAGTGACTGCCAGGTCGCTGCGGTGGCGCGGCGGCGCGCGTACGCCGGGCCGGTCACCGGCGGGAGAACGGGCTGCTCCGGTGAGACGCCCTCGTCCGAGGAGGGTTCTGCCAGCAGGATCCAGCGTTCGCGGATGCGGGGCAGGGAGAGGTCGGGGGCGAGCTTGGATCCCGAGTAGAAGACGGGCTCGCCGTGCTTGTTTCGGTCGTCGGGCAGGGCCACGGTGTAGCCGAGGAGGTCCCCGGACGGTGCCACGCGCTGCTTTACGAGGACACCGGCATGGGTGAGGCGGCCGAAGAACTCCTCCTCGCTCCGGGCACCGGCCGCCGCGCGTCGGACGCTCTCGCGCAGTTCCTCCCTCGGGGTGCGTTCCCCCTGGTGGCGGTCGGCTTTGTGGCGCTCGGCGCTGGTGGGGCGCTGGGCTGCGGTTCCGTCACCGGTGTTGAGGCGGCGCAGGCCGTAGTCGGCCTCGATGAGACGGGCTTCGGCCTGGGAGCGCTTGGCTTCGTTGTGGCGGCGGGGCCGGCGGCCGTCCTCGCGGACGGTGGTGGCGATGATGTGGATGTGGTCGTCGGCGTGCCGGACGGCTGCCCAGCGACAGGCGGCGGTGTCGCCCTCGGGGGCTATGCCGGTGGCGGCAACCATCCGGCGGGCGATGTCGTCCCACTGTTCGTCGGCGAGGATCGGGTCCTCGGGCGCGGCACGTACGGACAGGTGCCACACGTGCTCGGTGGGGCGCCGCGACTTAGGAAGGGCTTCGACGGGCTGGTCGAGGAGCCTTTGCAGGTCCGCGTAAGTGGCTTTCGGGTTCCGTCCGGGGTCGGGGGCGAGGCTGTCCCAGGCCGCCACGAGGTGCGGGTCGGTGTGTTCCTCGTGGGTGCCGGGGCCGTAGAGGTAGCGGATCAGGCCGATGGTGCGGGTGCCCATCTTGTGGATGCGGGGGATCATCCGGTGGGAGTCTCCGTCTCTACGTAGCGCTGGGTGAAGTCGTCCACGCGCTCGGCGGTCCGCTGGACGGCGTCGAGGACCGCCTTGGCGTGTGGGGCGTCGGCGCCGGAGTTCAGGACGGTGGCGACCTGGTTGAGGTTGTTGCCGATCAGGCCGAGAGCCCGGCGCAGCGCGAACAGCTCCCTGACCATGTCCCGGTGGGTGGCGATCTCGGCTTCGGTGTGGTCGAGGTCGCGGGCAGCCTTCAGAGCGGTGTGGGCGAGGAAGCCGGCGATGCTCATGTGACAGGCAGACGCGGCGTGGGTGAGGAGCTGGAACTCGTCGTCGTTCATGCGGCAGCTGGGCTGATGTATGCGCTTCTTCTCGGCGAGCAGGCGTTCACGCTGGCGCGCGTGCGATGTCGTGGGGGTGGTGTGCGTGCAACGGGGTGTGTGGCAGGTGTGTTGTCCCTCCGATTCGTGGTGCGATCCGGCCTTGGCCGCGTCCCGAAGGACCGGCACCCCCTGGTGCCGGTCTGCTCCCGCCACCCCTGGGGCGGGGGAGCCCAGAGCAGTGCTCCCGACGGGAGCAATGCTCTGGGTACAACTTGCTCCTCCTGAGGCTGGAAGCGAGGGCATGTGCTCGTCGTGGCTGGGACCGTCGTGCGGTGGGTTGTGCATGCATGTCCTTGAAGCGGTAGAGGCTGGTTGTGTGAAGGGGCTGTTGGGCGGGGTCGACCGGTTGGGGACCGCTCGCTCGTGACGCGAGACGCTGCCGGTGCTGTCCGGGGACCGGGCGGGGACGGTCCCCCCGTTTCGGGGAGGCGCTCGGTCCCCGGCGGCAGGGGCGTGGGGGACCGGTCCCGTCTCGGTCCCCGTAGTCGTGGGTGGGGACGGTCCCCGACGTGGTGACCTGACGGTCCCCGAACCGCCGCAGGGTGGTCCCGGATGGTGGGGACCGTGGGGACGGTCCCCACTGAGTCGGGGGACGTCAGGCGGGGGTGACCTGCGGAAACAGAGTTGGGGACCGGTCCCCGTGGTGGCCGGCGCGCGCAACGCAATCAGGGGACGGTCCCCGATCGACTGCTGTCGGTTCCCTCCCGGGGGAGGGCGCTGTCAGGCGGGGACCGGGGCCAGGTTGGGGACCGTGACAGGGACGGGGACCGGGATGGGACGGTCCCCGAACGGCTCGGGTCAGTGGTTCGGTCCCCACGATGACGGGGACCGACCTGGGTGGGGACCGTGGGGGTCAGGAGCCCGAGGGCTGGGCGCGTCGGCGGTCCGGGCCGGTGAGGATGACGCGGGTGGTCATCTCTGCCAGGCGGGAGGCGACGCGGTCTCCGACTGCGTTGCGGAGTTCCGCGATCGGCAGGTTGGTGGTGATCAGGGTCGGGAGCATCTCGGTGTAGCGGCGGTTGATCAGCCGGTACGTCAGCTCCTCCGTCCAATCGGACTGCTTGGCCGCGCCGAGGTCGTCCAGGATCAGCAGCGGGCACCGGCCGAGCTCCTGGATTTCCCGTTCGGGGTCGTGGCTGGGGCGGGGTCGGAGCTGGGCGTAGAGGTCGGCGGAGGTGACCGCCTGCCAGCGCAGGCGGACTCCGGCGGCCAGCAGCGAGCGGACGGCTCCGTACGCCTGGTGGGTCTTGCCGATGCCGGTGGGCCCGGCGATCAGCAGCGAGGGGCCGTAGGCGATGCCCCGGGTCCCGGCCGGTCCGTTCCGTCCGGCGTGGGTGACCGCCTCCACCCAGCCCAGGACTTCGGGTTGGGTGGCGAGTGCTTCGCGGTAGCGGGGCGGGATGCGACGATCGGCGAGTTCAAGGGCGGTCACCGGCTCCATCGTGGGCCCGGCGGGGGCGGCGTCGGGGTCGATGCCCTTGGCGGCGAGGATGGCCTGGAGACGGGCTGCCAGGGCGCCAGCACGCTGGGGTTCGCGGATCGCGGTGGTCACAGCTGGCCTCCGTAAGCGGCCTCGGCGTCAACGGGGTTGGTGTAAGGCTGAGGGGTTCGGCGCGCGCCAGCAGCGGCCTGCGGCGGGTTCATGGCCTCGTTGACCAAGCTGGGCAGCAGGCTCGGGTAGAGGCTCTTGAGGCGCATGCGGTCGACCCCGGCTCGGATGTGGTCCGGGTCGATGCCTTCGTGCAGCAACTTGCTGATCTCCCGGCCGACATGGCCCAAGACCTTCTCCGGAGGACGCTTCCCGCACGCGGCGGCGTACTCGGCGACCAGTTGCTGGGCCGTTGCGGTCTGCGGTGTGGCGGAGGCGCTCGCGCCTCCCAACGGAGATCCTAGATCCATGATCCTAGGTCCTAGATCCGGACCGTGAGGGCTCGGCGCAGGCTCCCGCACTTCCTGCTGATGCTCCACGGAGGGCTCACTGAACCCGTTCTGACCTGCGGATACGGGGACCATCGAAGCGGCATGAGGTGTGGGTACGAGCTCCGGGGCGGGTGCCTGATGGTGCACGGACGCCTCACGGAGCCCTACCTGCGCCAGCGGTGAAGTCAGGGGTACCCGGCCGCCGTCGTGGTAGGGGCAGTTCGGGTGCCGGACACCGCTGGGGCGGTTGACCTTCTGGTGCTTGGAGAAGGTCACGATGTGCAGGTACCGCTTGCCGTCCTCGCCTTCGTACCGGCAGATGAGTTCATTGCCGGCGAGCTGGGTGAGGTCGTCCTCGACCTCGATCGGGCCGTGTTCGGGGCGCAGGGACCACAAGAGGCCTGCGATGACGGCGGACTGGTCACGGAACCGGCCGTGGTCGTCGGCCTGGGTGAGCAGACCGAAGAACGTCCGCTCCGCGGTGATGCTGACGGCGGCCAGCGATTCGGAGCTGAAGGCTTCCGGCTTGATGGTGCGGATGCGTGCCATGCCTATCGCCCCGCCTTCGTCTGCTGCTGGGACGGCGACGCCATGGTGGGCGCAGGTGTGCGGACGGCTGCTTCGGCCGTACTGTTGGGCATAGACGTTCCTCAGATCCGTTCAGGAGTGGGCGGTTTGGACAAGGGACTCCCATCGGCTCTCGGCGCTGCAACGCTGGGAGCCGATTCCTTTGTCAGGGGTGCTTACCCAAGACAGCCACACCCAGCCCGCGGAAGTCCAGCGAATCCGCACTCGAAAAGCGTCAGAGCGCATCGCTGATCGCGAACGTCTTCACAGTAAGGGCGAATCCCCGGTTGACCAAAAAGTCGACGGCGCAGGGAGAGCGGCGAAGATCGCACCCCGAAAGCCATTGACCGGGGTAGGCGAGGCGATCTATGTTTCCGCCGCCCGGAGCCACTGATGGTGTGCGTACCTCTGTGGTCCGAGATGGGTCGTAGTTCCGCAATGGCTGTCTATGCGGGAATCGCCAGTTCGTTCTCCGCGAAACGGGCCCCAAAGTCCCATGTCTGGGCTTCCGCGATTACGAGAACCCGGGAACCCGAGCTACAACAGACGCATGCCCCGAAGAGCTACGGAAATCGGTCCCGCCGGAGAACGGACCGCCGGTGCCATCGAGCGCCTGCGCACCTCGCGCAGGTTCGCCCAGCGCGAGCTCGCTGCCCGTGTCACCGAGCTCGGCCACCCCATGACCAACACCATGCTGTCCCGCATCGAACGCACCCGCCGGCGCTGCGACGTGGATGACCTCGTCGCCATTGCGGCCGCCCTCGGTGTCTCCCCACTCGCCTTGCTCCAGCCCGCGACGTAGGGGTCCGGGGTGGGTGCGCTGTGACGCCGCCCCGGCTTATACCCGACGATCCCCGGTCAGCCAAACCGGGGATTCTCCAGACCATAGAAGTAGTCCGCTCCACCTGCCTGTCAGCAAGTGGGGGCGGACTCGTCATGCCCGATGTCCGTCGCCACAGGTTGTTGACGGAAGATCCCGAAGGTTTCGATACGTGCGAAGTGTTGCTTGTGACAGTGAATTGCTGGCGAATGTCCGTATGTCTCCCCGTGTGTCGCCGCTGGGGAGGGGTTTTCTGAACGTGCGTGAAGCCGCCGAATATCTGGGGCTGTCGCCCGCCACCCTTTACGTGTGGCGGCACCGTCGCCAAGGTCCGCCGAGTTTTCGGATGGGGCGGAGCGGACGTGTGATGTACCGGATCGAAACGCTTGACGAGTGGATCCGGGAACAGGAGCAGGCGGACTCCCGCAGTAACACTTCCCTGAATCCGGTGAATGCCGCCCCGCAGCGCCGCGCCGGGTACGCGGCCACGGCCTGACCGATCTATCCGGGCTTACCATCCGCCTTACGTCCAACCCTTACCCCGAGGAATTTTTTGGCCGGCTATATCGAAGACCGTTGGATCAAAAAGAAGAAGGATCCCGTCACGGGGAAGCGTGAGCGTACGACCCGTTACGGCAAGGGGTCCCGATATCGTGTCGCTGGAATCCCGGGCGTCCGGGACATGTCGTTCGACGTGCTGGAGGACGCCAAGGGATGGCTCCGGCGGTCTGGCATCGACAGCGAACGGGGCGAGTTCGTCGACCCGCGCGACGGCTCCATCACCTTGACGGACTTCGTCACGCGCCACTGGCGCGCCGGCGTTCGCGGCGCGCCCGGCACGGTCAAACGAGTTGACGAGCGTGTACGACTCCACATCCTTCCGCACCTCGGTGCGGTGGCGCTGCGCGACGTGTCGGCGACCGTCCTGCGCGGCTACATAGCCACGCTCGAAGGCGAGTGCTCTCCGCGGTACGCCCGGCAGATCCTCACCTCGCTGTCGAACATCTTCGAGACCGCGATCGACGACAAGCGCCTCGTCCGCAACCCGATGCGGGCCAAGACGGTGCGTTGGCCCAAGGCGCCGGACGAGGATCGTGACGCGTGGCCGCTGGCAACGGCGCAGCGGGTGCGGGACGTGATCAATCCTCGCTACCGGATCGCGGTCGTCGTCGCGCTGGGGTGTGGGCTGCGCCAGGGAGAGGTGTTCGGGCTGTCGCCGAGGGACATCGACTTCGAACGCGGTGTCATCCGGGTGCGCAGGCAGGTGCAACTTCTCTCAGGGCGCCTCTACTTCGCCCTGCCCAAGGGCGGCAAGACGCGCATCGTCGACATGCCTCGGTCGGTGGCCACGGAACTGGCCGCGTACTTCCTCGACCATCCGGCGGTCGACGTCGAGCTCCCCTGGGGCGGACCGGAGCCCGACCGGGAGAAGCAGAGCTTCCCGCTCGTCCTCACGACGACGTACGGCAACGCCATCCGCGCCAACATCTTCAACGACGAGGCCTGGAAGCCGGCCCTCGCCGCGGCCGGAGTCATTCCCGTACGGGAGAAGGGTGCGCGGTGGAAGGCTTCGCGCAAGGACGGCTTCCACGTGCTCCGGCACACCTACGCCTCGGTCCTCCTCGAAGCGGGCGAGTCCATCGTCACGCTCGCCCGGTGGCTCGGTCACTCAAGTCCGACCATCACCCTCGACCACTACGCCCACTTCATGCCGGAGGCCGGCGGCAAGGGACGCGCGGCCATCGACGCACTGCTCGGCACGGTGCCCGAGTACGTACCTGAGGGCCTCGTCTCCTCTCACGGCAGCATCTGAGAGCCCGTACCGACAGCGGTCGCCTGCGCCCGGCAATGTTCCAGCCCCGCCGTTACCTCCGCCTGGTCCGGGCTGTCCTCGGTCGCCAGAAGTTCCCCGGCCGTAACCATGGCCGCCCAGAACTCGGGAGGTGAGCCCCGCCCGTCCCGGAACCGGGTCTGCGCGAAGAGCAGGAAGATCTTCGTGAGCTCCCCGGTTCGAAACCAGGGGATCATGCCGCCAGGAAAGCCTCCGCGGGCGCAGGCGGCAGTCCACAACAGGTTGCGGATCCGCTCGCCGCGACCGTCCAGCACTTGGTCCACGACGAACACGTGCCCACAGGCGAGGAGCATGGCGACGATGTCTTCCTCTCCCGCCTCGAACTCGTCGAAGAGGGGCCGTGCCTCGTGGATTCGAGCTTCGGCGTCCGGCCGGGACACTCCCAGGGCCAGACATAGGGCCAACGCGCAGGCGTCCCAGTCACCGGTGCGCGCGGCCAGTTCGGCGAAGACCTCCTCCTCGCCCTGTCCGGCGGCCAGCATCTCGCGGGCCTCCAGAACGAGCGCGTCCCCGCCTTCCCCGTGCTTCATGGCCAGAGGCTACAGCGATGCTCGAACGCGACAGAGGGGCGCGGTGACTTGAGCGTTCCGTCATTCCCGTGATTCCGGCTGGTCGTGCAGGTGACGACGCTGGGTTCAGCGGCAGAGGTCCATGATGGTGTCGTCGAAGTCGGGGAACTCCCGGGTCGCCAGCTCGATCACGGCTGCCGCCGACCGGCGCTGGTGCGGTGCGAATCCTTGGGCGATGGCTGCCAGCTCCGGATTGTGCTGCGCCTTCCAGTCCGGCTCGTAGGACGTGGCGGCTTCCCAGGGGCCGAAGCCGTCGGCCAGTAGCCACAGGAAGTCGCCCAGGTCGCGTGCTACGACACCGGTCTCGCCCTCCGAGCCGAGGAAGACGATGGGCTGCTCGGCCAGAGGGCGGCTCGGGCGGATGAGCCAGATCGCCGCGTACCCGCCCGTGCCGTCTTGTCCGAACACGCGGAAGTCGTTGCCGTCCAGTTCGCTGTTCCCGGTCCATGCCTGGAACCAGTCGGTGGTCTCGGCAGCGGACAGGAAGGCCGGGAAGGGTTCGAAGTCGACCCCGGTCTTCCCGTCGGCGTAGTCGAATCGAACGGCCATCGCGGTGGCGAGCGCGGCGGGGAACTGGCGGTCATCGGTGGGCTTCACGGAGACAGGCTAGACAGGGGGTCGGCATCGACGCCCCACGGGCAAGGTCGTTGGACGACTGCCGGCTTGTAATCGTCGGGGGAGACAGGACAGGCCTGGTCGCGACAACGGGTGGCACAGCATCTGCTGTGCCACCCGTTGTCGTTACCCTCCGCAATCGCGTGCCGTCGAAGGTGGTCGGCGGTGCGGGAGGGCTGGCCCCAAGGTGCGGGGGAGCGCCCGGCATGGGCGGGCTGCGGATTCTCCCCAGATTCTCCCCAGGGGGTCCTGCGGGCTACTTCTCAGCGTTCGCAGGAGCTAAGTTGATCAATGGTGCTGCTGTGTGGTCTACAGCCAGTCGCGCTTCTTGAAGATGACGTACAGGCTGACGCAGACCACTGCCATCAGCAGGATCGCGAAGGGGTACCCGCCTGACCACTTCAGTTCCGGCATGTCTTCGAAGTTCATGCCGTAGATGGTTCCCACGAGTGTGGGTGCAAACAGGATGGCGGCCCAGGAGGAGATCTTCTTGATCTCCTCGTTCTGCTCGAAGCCGGCCTCGGCCAAGGCGCGCATTTCGGCGTTCTGTTGTTGGGAGACCAGGGTGGCGTTGACCGTCAGGATTTCGGTCAGGGCTTGGCGGAAGCCGTCCACGCGTTCGCTGGTGTGGGTGACGTGGTCGGCTACGTCGCGGAGGTAGCGCTGGAGTTCCTCGTCCGTGCCGTACTTGGCGAAGCCGGCCATCAGGCTGTGGAGCATGCCTACCAGGGGGCGGGTGGCGCGTTGGAACTCGACCATTTCCCGGGAGAGTTCGTAGATGCGGCGGGAGACCTCGGGGTCGCCGCTGAAGACCTCGGTCTCGATCTCGTCCATGTCGATCTGGACGCCCTCGACCACGGGGGCGTAGCCGTCGACCACCGCGTCGAGGATGGCGTACAGGGCGGCTTCCGGGCCGAGGGAGAGGAGTTCGGGGGACTCCTCCATGCGGCGGCGGACCGCCGAGAGGTCCGGGGCCGCGCCGTGGCGGACCGTGATCAGGAAGTCGGGGCCGACGAAGACGTGCAGCTCGCCGAAGTCGACCTCCTCCAGTGCGTCGAGGTAGCGGGCGGCCCGCAGCACGACGAAGAGGGTGTCTCCGTAGCGTTCGAGCTTGGGGCGCTGGTGGGCCTCCAGGGCGTCTTCGACCGCGAGCGGGTGGAGGTTGAACTCATCGGCCAGGGAGTGGAGTTCGGACTCGGTGGGGCGGTGCAGGCCGATCCAGGCCATGCCGTCGGGCTGTTCGCGGAGCCGTCGGAAGGTGTCCGCGAGGGTGGTGGGCGAGGCGACCCGGACTCCGTCGCGGTAGACCGCGGAGTCGATCACGCTGCGGTGGTCCGCGGGGGTCGGCGCCGGCGGGGCCGGCTTCGGGGCCCGTGGGGGTACGGCCGGGGGAGTGGAGGAGGGGGCGGCCGGGCGTCGCCAGCCCGCTCGCTTCGCGGGCCCGGCGCCTGCGCCGGGCGTGGAGGCGGACGGGGACGGGGACGAGGGGTGACGGTCTGGTCGCTCCGACATCGCAGGTCAGCTCCCGGTCGAACGGGTGTTTATGTGTTTGCGGGCAAGGTGCAGCATATCCGGGTGAATGGATCCTGGGGTTCGCGTGATTCCGCGTGATTTCCTGTGCATTCGTGTCAGTTCGTATGAGTTTGTACCGGTCCGTGTCCGTCCGTGCGGGTCTCTAGAGGTCCGTTCCGGTCCGTGCGCGCAGGTGGGGCCGGTTCGGAGTTGCGGACACAGGATGTCCGCATGGCTCGCTACGTTGCTGTCATGGCCTCCAAGACGACGCGTCCCGTACTCGGCACCCGTGCGCTGAACCGCGCCACGCTCGCCCGCCAGCTGCTCCTGACCCGCGCCGAGATGTCGGCGCAGGCCGCCACGGCGCACCTGCTGGGTCTCCAGGCACAGAACGTGAAGCCGCCCTACTTCCAGCTCCACGCCCGTCTCGCCGGATTCGGGCCGGCCGAGCTCGCGGGGCTGATGGAGTCCCGGCAGGTGGTCCGGATGGTCACCATGAGGTCCACCATCCACACCCACACCGTCCACGACGCGCGCACCCTGCGCCCCCTGGTGCAGCCCGCCCGCGACCGGGAGATCAACTACTTCCGCAAGGGCCTGGTCGGAGTCGACCTGGACAGGCTGGCCGAGCGCGCGCGGGCGTTCGTGGAGGCCGAACCGCGGACCATGGCGGAGATACGGGAGGAACTGCTCAAGGAGTGGCCCGGCGCCGACCCGCAGTCGCTGTCCGTCGCCGCGCGCTGCCGGCTGCCGCTCGTCCAGGTCACCCCCCGCGGGGTCTGGGGGAAGAGCGGGCAGGTCCGCCTCACCACCTTGAGCGAGTGGGTGGGAGAGGAAGGGGAGGGAGAGGGGGAGAGGGAAGGGGGAGTCGGGGAGGCGGGCGGGATCGATGACCTCGTTCTGCGGTATCTCGGGGCCTTCGGGCCCGCATCCGTCAAGGACATGCAGACGTGGGCCGGGCTCACCCGGCTGCGCGAGGCCTTCGAGCGGCTCCGGCCCGGCCTGGAGGTGTTCCAGGACGAGAACGGCGTCGAGCTGTTCGACCTCCCCGACGGGCCCCGCCCCGACGCCGGGCAGCCGGCCCCGCCCCGCTTCCTTCCGGAGTTCGACAACCTCCTCCTCTCCCACGCCGACCGCTCCCGGGTGATCGCGCCCGAGTTGAAGGGGAGCAGCTGGTCCGGCAACCAGGCCCACTGCACGCTGCTCCTCGACGGCTTCCTCGCCGGGCTCTGGAAGCTGGAGGGCGGGAGGGGAGCGGGGGCGCTCACCGTCGAGCTGTTCTCCGCCGTCTCCAAGGCCGGTAAGGCGGAGATCGTGGCCGAGGGGGAGGCCCTCCTCGCCGCCATGGGCGACAGCTCGGGCGACAGCTCGGGTGAGGGCTCGGCGGGTGGCGCCGTCCGTTTCGGGTCCATCCGCGGCTGAGGAGAGGGCTCGGCTGAAGAGCGGGCGCAGCTGAGGAGCGGGCGCGGCTGAGGAGCGGGCGCGGCTGAGGAGCGGGCGCGGCTGAGCCACCAGGGCGGGGCGGATCCCGGCCGGCCCCTTCCCGTTCCCGCCGCGCTCTGGTGGCCCGTACGTCCGACACGGCACGATGCCTGGCACGACCGAGATCACCCGCGATCGTTCTCGTTCGTGACGGGCCGCTCGACCGCCGGCCACCGGTACCGACCGCTTGCGGACGGGGCGGGCGGCGGCACGTGGGCCAGGCAGCTGTTCGGGATCAGGGACCTAGGAGAGAGCAATGCGGATTCCCATGACCGTCACGGACTTCCTCGACCGGGCGGAGCTGGGGTTCTCATCCAGCCCGGGCGTGGTGGACGAGCCCGACCAGCCGGCTCCACCGGTCCCCGATGCGACGTACGGGAGGCTCGGCGAGCGCGTACGGGCCTGGCAGGCGGGGTTCGACGCGCTGGGGGTCGGCGAGGGCGAGCGGGTGGCCGTGGTCAGCCACAATTCCGCCCGGCTCCTGGAGCTGCTGTTCGCGGTGCCGATGAGCGGGCGCGTCTGCGTACCGGTCAACTTCCGGCTCAAGCCGGAGGAGGTCGACTACGTGGTCCGGCAGAGCGGGGCCTCGGTACTGCTCGTCGACCCGGAACTGGACGAGGCGCTGTCCGGCGTCAAGGCCCGCCACCGCTTCGTCCTGGGGCCCGAGACGGACACGGGGCTGATGCGCTTCGGGGTGGAGCCGCGGCCCTGGTCGCACCCGGACGAGGACGCGACCGCGACGATCAACTACACCTCCGGGACCACCGCCCGCCCCAAGGGCGTGCAGCTGACCCACCGCAACATCTGGGTGAACGGGCTCACCTTCGGCCTGCACACCCGGGTCTGGGAGCGTGACGTCTACATGCACACGCTGCCGATGTTCCACTGCAACGGCTGGGGCATGCCCTTCGTGATGGCCGGGCTCGGCGTCAAGCAGGTCGTGCTGCGCAAGATCGACGGCGCCGAGATCCTGCGCCGCGTCGAGGAACACGGCGTCACGCTGATGTGCGGGGCGCCCGCCGTCTGGAACACCGTGCTGGACGCGGCGGCGAGCTGGGAGGGCGAGATCCCGGGCCGCGACCGGGTACGCGTCGTCTGCGCGGGCGCCCCGCCGCCGAGCCGGACGATCCAGCGCATGGGCGAGGAGCTCGGCTGGGAGTTCACCCAGATCTACGGCCTCACCGAGACCTCGCCGCTGCTCACCTTCAACCGGACCAGTCCGGCCGACGCGGAGCTGCCCGCCGAGGAGCGGGCGCGTCGGCTCTCCCGTGCGGGGCTGCCCGCGCTGGGGGTCAAGCTGCGGGTCTCCGAGGACGGCGAGGTCCTGGCCAGGTCGAACGTGGTGCTGGAGGGGTACTGGGACAAGCCGGAGGAGACCGCGGCCGCCCTGCGGGACGGCTGGTTCCACACCGGCGACGGCGGCACGGTCGACGAGGCCGACGGCCATCTGACGATCTCCGACCGGAAGAAGGACGTGATCATCACCGGCGGCGAGAACGTGTCGTCGATCGAGGTGGAGGACGCGATCTTCAGCCATCCGGCGGTCGCGGAGGTCGCCGTCATCGGTGTGCCGCACGAGAAGTGGGGCGAGACGATCAAGGCCCTCGTGGTCCTCGCCGAGGGAGTCGACGCAGAGGCCGTCCAGGAGGCGGAGATCATCGCCCACTGCAAGCAGCGACTGGCCGGGTACAAGGCCCCGACGACGGTCGAGTTCCGCGACACCATCCCGCGTACGGCCACCGGCAAGATCCAGAAGTTCAAGCTCCGCGAGCCGTACTGGTCGGACCAGGAGCGGCAGGTGAACTGACCCCCACCCCGGGTGGCCGGGGGAAACGGCCGGGGGGGGGGGGGGGGGGGGGGGGGGGGGGGCGGCGCGCGCGGGCCGCCCGCCCCCCCCCCCCCCCGCCCCGCGCGCCCCCCCCCCCCCCCCCGCGACCCCCCACCCACCACCCAGGGCCGCCCCCGGGCCGGCCCCGCCCCCCCCCCCCCCCCGGGGGGGCGGGGGCCCCCCGGGGGGGGGCGCGGCGGGGGCGCCCCCCCCCCCCCCCCCCCCCCCCCCCCGGGCCCGGCGGTACTAGGCCGGGAGGTGCGCCTCGATCGCGGCGATGACCTCGGGGGCCTCGGGCTCGGTGCGCGGGCGGAAGCGGGCCACGACCTCGCCGGCGGGGGAGATCAGGAACTTCTCGAAGTTCCAGGTGATGTCACCGGCCTCGCCCTCCGCGTCCGGGGTCTTCACGAGCTCCTTGTAGAGCGGGTGCCGGTTCTCGCCGTTGACGTCGGACTTCTCCAGCATCGGGAAGGTGACGCCGAAGCCGGCCGCGCAGAACGTCTGGATGTCGTCGGCGTTGCCGGGCTCCTGGCCGCCGAACTGGTTGCAGGGGACACCGATGACGGTGAAGCCCTTCTCCTCGTACGCGAACTGCAGGCGGGCCAGACCCGAGTACTGAGGGGTGAGGCCGCACTGCGAGGCGGTGTTCACGAGCAGGATCGCCTTGCCCTTGTGCGCGGCGAGGCTGGTGGGCTCGTCGGACAGGGTGGTCAGCGGGATGTCGTACAGGCTCATCAAGCTCTCCTCGGCAGGCAAACGCACGTAGTACCCCGAGCCTAGGCCCCCATGGCGAGGAGGTCTTCCGCCGGGTCGTTGACCGGCTGGGGCATGCCCGTGAGGTCCATCACGAAGAGGGGTATCCCGAGGTCGTCCGCGCGGCCGCGGGCGTCGTGCGTGTATCCGGCGAGGGAGAAGTAGACGCTGGTGGCGCAGGCCGTGAGCCCGTTCAGCCAGACGCACTCCACCGCCCGCAGCCCGGCCGGAGCCGTGGTCGGGTCCACCTGGGCGACCAGGCCGGGAGCCCGCAGGTCCACCGCCGTCGACGGGAGCGGCCGCCCGTCGGGCTGGCGCACGTCCTGGAAGCCGAGCCAGCGCAGGTACAGCGCGGCGGTGACCACTGCGTCCCGGGCGGTCCGGATGGTCACGGGCCGGAAGGCGGGGCGGGGCACCGCGGGGTCGGCCGGGGCCGGGCCGACGGGCGGCGGTCCCGGCCGCCCCTGCGACTTCGCCCCGCGAGCGGAAGGCGGCGGCGGAGAGGACGGCGGAGAGGACGGCGAGGGGGACGGCGAGGGGGACGGCGAGGGGGACCCCGGCGGAGGAGAGGAAGGAACGGGAAGCGGAGGCCCAAGAGGAGCGCGCGCACCCCCGCCCACCGGCTCCAGCGGATGCACCGGAACCAGCACCACCGTCCCGCACGAGGTGCACCCCACCTCCGGGTGCGGCCACTCGCTCTCCCGCCCGCAGGCCCCGCACCGCACCGCGACCCAGCTCTGCGTCCAGGTGCGGTGGGTCAGCTCCCGGGGCGGCGACGTCAGGTCCAGGGGAGGGGCGACCGGGTTCCCGCAGGCGCAGGGGAACACCGGGACGGCGTAGCCGTTCTCGCGCAGGCACGCCGGGCAGCGCACCGGTACCGCATCCGCCATCAGAACCGGACCCCCTCGTCGCTCTTCGTCGCTGTGCGTAGCACCATGCTCCACCACCTGCCACCTGAGGGAGGGCCGGACCCCCGATTTTCGGCCCAGCCCTGGTTTTTCGTACAACTCACTGCCCGAGGCGCGGCTTTTGGTGGGTTCCGAGGTGCCGTACCGCCTTGACGTTGCGGGGAGTCGCCGCTTAGCTTGTTCCGTATAGCAGAACAAAACTTCCGGATTACGGAAAAGCCTGACCCGCCAGACCCGCAGGAGAACTCGATGCCTCGTATGACAGCCGCCGCCGCTGCAGTGGAGATCCTCAAGCTCGAGGGTGTCGAACAAGCGTTCGGCGTCCCCGGTGCTGCGATCAACCCGTTCTACCGCGAGCTCAAGAACGTGGGTGGGATCGCGCACACCCTGGCCCGCCACGTCGAGGGTGCCTCGCACATGGCCGAGGGTTACACCCGCGCCAAGGCCGGCAACATCGGCGTCTGCATCGGTACCTCGGGCCCGGCCGGCACCGACATGATCACCGGCCTGTACTCCGCGATCGCGGACTCCATCCCGATCCTGTGCATCACCGGTCAGGCTCCGGTCTCGAAGCTCCACAAGGAGGACTTCCAGGCCGTCGACATCGCCTCGATCGCCAAGCCGGTCACCAAGAAGGCGACGACCGTTCTGGAGGCCGCCCAGGTTCCGGGCGTGTTCCAGGAGGCCTTCCACCTGATGCGCTCCGGCCGTCCGGGCCCGGTCCTGATCGACCTCCCGATCGACGTCCAGCTGACCGAGATCGAGTTCGACCCCGAGACCTACTCGCCGCTGCCGGTCTACAAGCCGAGCGCCACCCGCGCCCAGGCCCGCAAGGCCCTGCAGTTCCTGCTCGACTCCGAGCGCCCGCTGATCGTCGCCGGTGGCGGCATCATCAACGCCGACGCCTCCGACCTGCTGGTCGAGTTCGCCGAGCTGACGAACGTCCCGGTCATCTCCACCCTCATGGGCTGGGGCGTCATCCCGGACGACCACGAGCTGGCCGCCGGCATGGTCGGTGTCCAGACCTCGCACCGCTACGGCAACGCGACGTTCCTCGAGTCGGACTTCGTCTTCGGCATCGGCAACCGCTGGGCCAACCGCCACACCGGCTACAACCTCGACGCCTACACCAAGGGCCGCAAGTTCGTCCACGTCGACATCGAGCCGACCCAGATCGGCAAGATCTTCGCCCCGGACTTCGGCATCGCCTCGGACGCCAAGGCGGCCCTGGAGCTCTTCGTCGAGATCGCCAAGGAGCTCAAGGCCGAGGGCAAGCTGCCCGACTTCAGCGCCTGGGCCGCCTCCGCCCAGGAGCGCAAGGCCACGCTGCTGCGCCGCACGCACTTCGACAACATCCCCATGAAGCCGCAGCGCGTCTACGAGGAGATGAACAAGGCGTTCGGCCCCGAGACCCGCTACGTCACCACCATCGGTCTGTCCCAGATCGCCGGTGCGCAGATGCTGCACGTCTACAAGCCGCGCAACTGGATCAACTGCGGCCAGGCCGGCCCCCTCGGCTGGACCATCCCGGCCGCGATCGGTGCCGCCACCGCGGACCCGGAGACCCCGATCGTCGCCCTGTCCGGCGACTACGACTTCCAGTTCATGATCGAGGAGCTGGCGGTCGCCGCCCAGCACAAGGTCCCCTACGTCCACGTCCTCGTGAACAACGCCTACCTGGGCCTGATCCGTCAGGCGCAGGGCGGTCTGGGCATCAACTTCGAGGTCAACCTCGAGTTCGAGAACATCAACACCCCCGAGCTGGGTGTCTACGGCGTCGACCACGTCAAGGTCGCCGAGGGCCTGGGCGTCAAGGCGATCCGCGTCACCGACCCGGACAAGCTGGGCGAGGCCTTCGAGACGGCCAAGAAGTGGGCCCAGGAGCACCAGGTCCCGGTCGTCGTCGAGGCCATCCTCGAGCGCATCACCAACATCTCGATGAGCAAGACGGTCGACATGAGCGACGTCACCGAGTTCGAAGAGCTCGCGACCGAGCTGGAGCACGCTCCGACCGCGATCCGCAACACCCTCTCGGCCTAGTCCCATCAGGCTGGTCTAGCACCACCGAACGGCCCCCGTCCCTCCTCCAGGAGGAACGGGGGCCGTTCCGCGTTCCCCAGGGGTCCGAGGTCCCGCCCCCGTCCCACCGGGCGGCACGCCCGCGCGCTCATCCGCGGTGTAGGTTCGCCCGATGCGCAGATTCGCGGAGGCCGAGGACCTGTCAGGACCGGTGCGGGACGCCCTGGGAGCGGAGTGCCGGATCGCCGGCGCCGATCGCCTGCGGGGCGGGAGCAAGAAGGGCGTGTACCGGGTCCGGCTCACGGGAGCCGCGACACCGAGCGTGATCGTCTACAGCTGGGCCGACGAGGAGAACTTCTGGCCCGGCGGAGCCGCGGGGCAGGGGACCGACGGAACGGACCCGTTCGCCCCCGCCTCCGGCCTGGAGCCGTTCCTGGCCGCGCAACGGCTGCTGCACGAACTCGGGGCCCGCGTACCCCGGCTGCTGCTGGCGGACGGCAGCCGGCAGCGGTACGCGGCCGACGTGGCGGTGGTGGAGGACGTCCCCGGGGGCACGCTGGAAGCCCTCTTCCGCACCGACCCGGCCACGGCGCGGAAGGCCCTGTCCGGCCTGGCCCGGACCCTGGGCCTGATGCACGGCACCCTCGCCCCCCGCTACGGCAGGGTGGACCTGCTGGAGCGCGGAGGCACCGCCCTCGGCAGCTCCTGCGAGCAGCTGGTCCTCGACCGGGCCCTGCGCGACCTCGGGGAAGCGGCGGGCCGCGACGGCAGGATCAGTGCGGCCCACGGCAGGCTCGACGGCCGGCTGCGGACCCTCCGGTCACGGGTGGCGCCCCGCACGGAACACGGCCTGATCCACGGGGAACTGGGCCCGGACCACGTCCTGGTGACCGAGGACGGGGAAGCGGTCCTCATCGACATCGAGGGCCTCATGTACTTTGACGTCGAGTGGGAGCACGTCTTCCTCCGACTGCGCTTCCAGCAGCGCTACGAGGCCCTGACGCGGCCGGCCCTCGATCCCCGGCGCCTCGACCTCTACACGCTGGCCATGCGCCTCTCCCTGGTGGCCGGCCCGCTGCGGCTCCTCGACGGAGACTTCCCCGACCGGGAGTTCATGGCAGCCATCGCCGAACACAACCTCAAGGAGACACTGGCCCTGCTCCCGTAGTTCGATCCGGTGCCTCCACGGCGAGCGAGTCGTATCGGCAGGCACGCTCCTGTTACGGTCGTCCGTCCGCCGAGGAGGTCGTGATGACTGTTTCCCTGCCTGTCGCTGCCCAAGTGGATCTACGCCGTGAGCCGGTGGACGACGTAGTGGCGCGCGTGGAGAAGGCTCTGCACGTGCGATTGGACAGGCAAGAGCTGGTGCGCAAGCGGCGTTCCCTGGGCGGCCGGACGGATCGGGGAACGTGGGTGCGTATCGAGCGGCGGGGGTTCGAGCGGATCGGCCCGCAGGGCTGGAACGGGACCGAGGCCGCTGCCGTACTGCAAGGGGTCGCGATGCCCGAGTGGTACCAGGGTGTGGCGTGGCGCGAGCCGGGCGAGCCGGTGATGTGGCGCGCGGATGAGTTGGAGCTGATTCCGTCGCCGTCTGTTGGCAAGGGCGCTCTGGTGCTCGAGGACCCGGGCTTGCCGGACAAGTGGTGGGAGGCTTTGAACGCTTCGCTGGACGCGCTTGCCTCACAGGAGACGCCGCGGATCGCGACGCCGGACACGGTGACGATCACGCAGCAGCAGGTGACCCAGACCCTCGGGGCAGTCTTCCCCGGGGTGGGCGATACGCGGATCGAGCGGTGGGCGCCGGCTCATGCAGATCTGACCTGGGCCAACGTGATGGGACCGGAGTTCTCCCTCATCGACTGGGAGGACTGGGGCATGGCGCCCCGGGGCCTGGACGCCGCAACGCTGTGGGGCAACGCGCTTGCCGTCCCGGGTCTCGCGGACCGTGTCCACCGTGAGCGGCGTACGGACTTGGAGAGCCGGGACGGCAAGTTGATGTCCCTGTTCTTCCTGTCGAAGATCGTCGGACCCTATGCCTACGAAGAGGATCCGCTGCTGGCGCCGGCCCGGAGGGAGGCCGAGCGCCTGGTGGCGGAGCTCCAGTGCTGACGGTGTCCGTGGAGGGCCCGCAGGTACTGACTGACGGCGGCGGTGTCCACCTCCGTGCCCAGGGCCTGGAACAACTGGGCCAGGTGCCTGGGGTCGTCGGTGCCGACCGCCATCGCGGAGGCGGTGGGCAGGTGGAACGCGGTCCGGAATGCCGCCTGTATGCGGGACAGATCACTGTGACTCGGTTGCAGGAACGGCCGGGGGTCGAATTCCTCCCACACTTTCCGGTGGCCGCCGCCGAAGGGGCTCATGCCCCAGGTTCTGCCCGGCTGCCAGGCCGTGCGCAAGGCGGTTGTGGCGTCGAGTAAGTCGACGCTTACGAGGAATCCGGCCCGGACCATCAGGACGTCCGGGGACGGCAGGTCGTCCACCCGGACCGTCCCGAGTGGCCGGGTATCCCAGGAGGCCACACCCCAAGCGCGGCACAGACCGTGGCGGGCTGCGTCGGTCAGGGCAGTGCAGGCATTGCCGAGGAGGGTGTGGCCATCGGCAGTGGACAGGCCATCGAGGGTCCGCTCGGGGTTGTGGAGGAGCACGGTGTCAGGTTCCCTGCCGAGTTCTCGGGCCGCTCGCTCGACGGCCAGCCGCAGCCGGACCGGATCGAGGGAGTGCTCCGCACCTCCAGCGCTCGGGAAGAAGCCCACCTTCGTGGAGAGGATGAACCTTGGCAGCAGATCGGCGGCCGTCTCGGCCAGCACCGTGTGCGAGCGGAAGCCGAGGTAGGGAGCCGCAGTGTCCAGGGCGGTCACGCCGAGGTCGAGTGCGGCCGTCAGGATGTCGCGGTGGTGACGAGACCGGTGTAGGCCGAGGACAAGGCGGGGGTCAGCTCCGTGCACAGTTCCTCCTTCACCAGGATCTCGGCGAGCTGTTCCACGTCCAGGCCGGTCTTCTCGGTGGCGTCGGCGATGTCGACGGGGTGGCCGCTCAGCAGCAGGGCGAGGGCGGGGTACGCCTTGCCGGCGAACGTGAGCTTCCTTCCCGCGGCGAGCACGTCCACGGTGTCGTGGTGCTGCTCGATCACGGGCTCGAAGTCGGTGACGCACACGACGGCCGAGGGCTGGCCGAACAGGCCGGTGGCCGGGACGTGCCGGGCGGCCAGGCGTTCCCGCTCGCGGGCATCGAAGAAGTCCTGCGGAGTCAGCTTCGTAGCCATCTCGGCGACGGCGTCGGTCAGGAGCTGCTGTTGTCCCTCCCACTGGCCGGGGGAGTTCCAGCGGTCCAGGTCGTACCGGAACAGGTCCTGCGTGCGGGCCTGGTCGGCGAGCCAGGCCAGCCAGTTCACGCCGACGCGCTTCACGATGCCGAAGGTGGCGTGGAGGCTGTAGCCGTCGCCCTGGTCGTCCCGGGTGGCCTGGTGCCAGAAGCCGCGCGGGATGTGCATCACGTCGCCGGGCTCCATGACGCCCTGCCACACGATTTCCTCGCTGGGCTCCGCGTTGGGGGCGGAGTCGCGGTACATCGGAACCTTGCGCGAGTTGCCGCGGACTTGCCAGCTCTTGCGGCCGGCGAGCTGGACGATCACGGTGTCGTGGTCGTCCCAGTGGAGCTTGAAGCCGCTGGCGTCCTGGGTGGTCAGGTAGGCGTTCACCTGCACCAGCTCGCGGGCCCACCACTGGAGCGCACGGCAGGTGGCCTCCATGGCCGGGTCGAAGAAGTCGACCTCGTCCAGGACCATGGTGCAGCCCTCGCGCATCAGCCCGCCGACGCGGCGCATGTCGGCCATGGGGATGGCCTGTCCCCGCCGGGTGACGGAGGGCTGGATGTAGCGGCCGGGGTGCAGTTCGGCCCCGTCCTGGAAGATGCGGAACTGGGGTGTGGTGACGCTGCGGCGCATCACCAGGTCCAGCAGCTTCATGGGATTGAGCAGGCGATCGAGCAGATCAAGGTCCCCGATCGTTCCCCGGGCGAATGAGGCTCCGAGTGCACCGGGCCCGTCCCAGCCGAGGGCCTTCTCCAATGCGCTGATGAAGTGGTGCTCCACGTGTTCCTCCGGTCGGCGTCATAGCGGGTGAAGGCCGGGGGCCCGCCGCGGATGACGGGCCCCCGGGTGGTGCTGTGGCGTGCTGGCGGGACTACTCCTGCGGGAGGTTCAGACCGTCGCGGTTCTCACCGTCGTCGCCCGCGGAGGTGCCGGTGGAATCGGACTCCGCCGCCGCAGCGGTGAAACGATCCTGGACCTTGATCAGGCTCTCGACGCGGATCAGCAGGTCTTCCTTCTGCACTGCCATGTATGTCTCCATCTCCTGGAAGTCCAGGGCCGACGGATGCCGGCCCAGCCCGATGGGGCGTGCCTCACCAGCCCCTTTGTTCCCGGGCCGGTGAGGAGACGGGGGTGGCGCGAGGCCACGGATCGAGCGAAGGCGGGATTCGTGCCGGAAGCCGGTTGCCGGTTAGCGGCCGGGGTCACCAGCGATGGCCAGGGTGACCACCAGGACGGTGACGGCGGCGGCGTAGAGGAGCACGGTGAGCTGTTGGCGCCAGCCCCGCGGAGCTCGACCACGTCCCCGGGAATCCCGTTCTAAGGGAGTTTTCAACTTCGGAAGGCGGCCACTACGCCGACCCCGGCGCGATGGATGCCGGCTGAAGGGAACGGACCGACGACGAGGTACCGCCACAGCGGGGGCATTCGCACGGGGGATAGCGGCCGGGGTTGGAGAGGATGTCGAACGGGTCGCCTTCCAGGACCCGCGAGCGCGGCGACCATGTCCGGCCCGAGTCCCGCGATACCCGGATGCTCATCAGGACGCGGGGCTCTATGCCCAGGTCAGGGGTTGCCCCGAGGGCCGTTCGCTCTATGTCAGGAGTGTCCGCCGAATCGTTCAAGGCAGTCGTCCTCGGTCGCTTCGCCATGTCCAGAAGGATCGCGATCAGGACGACGAGCCAGAAAGGCCCAGCGGATTACCCAACTTGGGTAACATCACGGTCGGTTGAGACTTTGAAGCGATCCGTAGTCTTCCTCCGGAGCGTGCCCGATGCCCGAGACACGTCGTACGAAGGAACTACCAGTAAGCCTGCTCACCGAGCCCGAGATGATCGACGCGTGCCGCGTGCGCGACTTTGCGAGGGTCTTTCGCCTGGTCAAGACTCGGGCAGGTATCTACCCGTCGATGATCGCGCGGCAGTGCGAGCTGACGCCGAGCCGAGTGGGCGAGGTGATCGCGGGTCAGCGACAGCTCCTCCACATGGAAGTGATCGAGCGGATCGCTGATGGATTGCGCATCCCGGGGCACATGCTCGGGCTTGCCCGCCGTACGTGGGAGACGCCGGCCGTCTTGGCCGTGGCCGAGCGGGAACGGCCGGAGTTCGGTCACGTGCCCGTTGAGCCGAAGCTCCTCAGCGCCTTACCGGGCGTGGAGGTGGACAGCATCCTGGCCCTGGCCGCCGGGACCAACCCGAGCCCATCCACACTGCACGCTCTACGTTCCTCGATCGAAGACTACTGGCGTCGCGACGACGAGCACGGGGGCGAGACGCTCCGGCCTGCTGTCGTCGGCCAGCTGCGATACGTCGAAGGGCTGCTGAAGGACCAGCGACCCACGCCGATCCAGCACGGCCTGTACGGCATCGCGGCGGAGCTGGCGCGGTTGACCGGGTGGACGTACTTCGATGCCCGGCAGTACCACCAGGCTCGCGCGTACTTCTCGGAGGCTCTGCAACTGGCCAGGGAGATTGACGACCATCCCTTCATGGCCAACGTCCTGGCCTGCATGAGCCTGCAAGCGACCTACCAGGACAAGCCGGCGGACGCGCTTGCACTGGTGTCTGCTGCCCAGGACCAGGCCAGAGCGGCCACGGGGACGACGCCGAGAGTTCGAGCCATGCTGGCCATGCGTGAGGCGTTCGCCCACGCGACCTTGGGCGACCGGACAGCGACCCACACCGCGATCTCCGAGGCGCACGGTCAGTACGACCAGATCAAGGCGGACGACCCGGACCCGGCATGGGTGACGTACTTCGATGAGCCGAAGCTCATCGTGGACACGGGCATCGCACACGGCCGTCTTGGCGAGGCGGCGATCGCAGAACCGTTGATCGCGGATGCGCTGGAGCGGGAGGACCCTGCGAACCAGCGGGGTAGGGCGCTACATGCCTTCTGGTTGGCCCGTACTCAGCTCCAGCGGGGCAAGCTCGACCAGGCGTGCCATACGGCGATCGAGGCGCTGGTGCCCGCCTCGGCCGTTTCGTCCGAGCGGGTGACCGGGCACCTTCGCGAGTTCTACGAGCAGCTTGCGCCGTATCGCGAGGTGCCGGCCGCGGTCGCCTTCGAGGCACGCCTACGATCGATGCTTTCCCCGCAGGGTCAGCGAACCCCTTCGTCCATCAGGACGTAGAGGAGGCCGACCAGAGAGCCGCTGCTGACGATCTCGCGGCGGTCGATCATGCCCCGGATGTTCGCCAGCGGTATCCACTCGATTCGGTCCGACTCGTTCTTCTCCGTCGGCGGCCCGTCGTACGTGGCGCTGTCGGCGCGGAACAGGTGGTGCTGGGAGTCGGTGATGCCGTTCGCCGGTTCGGCGTAGATCAGCGGCTTCATTGGACCAGGACGCCAGCCGGTCTCTTCGAGGACTTCACGGGCAGCGGCCTCGCCGGGCGTCTCGTCCGCCTCGACCAAGCCCATGGGCAGTTCCCAGGCCCACGCGTCCGTGATGAAGCGGTGGCGCCACATCATCAGGACCTCTTGGCGGTCGTTGATGACAGCGGCCACGGCCAGATGACGGAGCTTGACGACGTGGTGTTCCCAGCGGTGTCCGTCCGGCGTCTCGATGTCGGTGAGCCACAGGTTCACCCACTTGTTCTCGTAGATCGGACGTTCCCCGTGGATCTTCCACTGCATCGCTGCGGCCCCTCTCGCTGGGCCTCCAGCATCGCAGAGCGGCGGCCAACCAGGGCTAGCTTCGCCCAGGATTTACGTCAGGCTGACGAATATGGCGGGGCGGCGGGGCTGGGACCTGAACTCGGCAGCTTGGCTCCCGGCTCATGACGTAGAGCGCGTGAGTGTGTCCCGGTGGACCAGATGTGGACTGCGAATCAGCCCGCGGCACATGGTCGGGCAACCTCTGGGCGCATGACAAAGAGCCGAGTCACGGGACCGTCCGTGACTCGGCTCTTTGAGTGTGTGCTGCTTGTTACCGCCCGACGGTGCGAGGCTGGCGCGACAGGACGTTCGCACCGCCGGGCGGAGTTGTGGTGGCGTCGGGCGGAACCCGACGGCCGGAGGCCGGCGCAGCCGGCCCGATGCCCGCGCAGCGGTGTGAGGACGGCGTCCAGGAGAGGCCGTTCGCACCGCCGGGCGGAGAGGGTGGGGGAGGTTCTTCCTCTATATAGGGGGCTCTGTGCGTGGCCCCTATATAGAGGAGAGGTTTGGCTGGGACCGTGGCGAACGGCGACGAGAACTCCGGCTTCGTCTCCCTCAGGTCAAGAGACGGGCCTCGGAACCCATTACCACCGCACTGGCTCGCACGCTCGCCACGGTCCTCGTCCTGCCCTCACCGCGTACCACCCCTCATCCGGGTCCGCGGTGCGGGCTCAGCACCCGGATCCTGACCTCCCGTCAGGATCCCGGCGCAGCTTTTCGGCTCAGGCGTCGCGCAGGGCGCGGACGGCCTCCTCGACGCGCTTGCCGTAGTCGGCGTCGGCGGCGTGGAAGTGAGCCAGGTTCTTCTCGATGACGTCCTCGAGGGTGACCTGAGACAGGCCGCCGGCGATGGTCGCCACCAGACGCTGCTTCTCGGCCTCCGACATCAGGCGGTAGAGCTCACCGGCCTGGAAGAAGTCGTCGTCCTTGGTGTGGGCAGGAGCCTCGTGGGTGCCCGTGTAGCCGGAGACGGCCTTCGGGGCGCCCAGCGCCAGACCGGTCTCGGCCGGACCCTGGTGCGAGTTGGGCTCGTAGTTCTTGTCGTGGCGCGAGCCGTTGCGCAGCGCCATGACGCCGTCGCGGCCGTAGTTGTCGGCCTTGGTCGCCTTCGGGGCGTTCACCGGGATCAGGGTGTGGTTCACACCGAGGCGGTAGCGCTGGGCGTCGGCGTACGCGAAGAGGCGGCCCTGGAGCATCTTGTCCGGCGAGGCGGTGATGCCCGGGACGAAGTTGTTCGGGGAGAACGCGGCCTGCTCGACCTCGGCGAAGACGTTGTCCGGGTTGCGGTCGAGGACCAGACGGCCCACGCGCTGCAGCGGGTAGTCGCTGTGCGGCCACACCTTGGTGAGGTCGAACGGGTTGAAGCGGTAGTCCGCGGCCTCGGAGGCCGGCATGACCTGGACGTACAGGGTCCAGCTCGGGTTCACGCCGCGCTCGATGGCCTGCAGCAGGTCGGTCTGGTGCGAGTTGGCGTCGGAGCCGACGAGCTCGGCGGCCTGCTCGCCCGACAGGCAGCGGATGCCCTGGTTCGTCTTGAAGTGGTACTTGACGAAGAAGGCCTCGCCCTGGGCGTTGGTCCACTGGTACGTGTGGGAGCCGTAGCCGTTCATGTGACGGTACGACGCCGGGATACCGCGGTCACCCATCAGCCAGGTGATCTGGTGCGTCGCCTCGGGGGCGTGCGCCCAGAAGTCCCAGACGTTGTCCGCTTCCTGCTTGCCCGTGAAGGGGTCGCGCTTCTGCGAGTGGATGAAGTCGGGGAACTTGATCGGGTCCTTGATGAAGAACACCGGGGTGTTGTTGCCGACGAGGTCGTAGTTGCCCTCTTCGGTGTAGAACTTCAGCGCGAAGCCGCGCGGGTCGCGGACCGCGTCCGCACCACCCAGCGAGTCGGCCACGGTGGAGAACCGCAGGAAGGTCTCGGTCTTCTTGCCGACCGTGTTCAGGAACGCGGCGCTGGTGTACGCGGTGACGTCGTCGGTCACCTCGAAGTGGCCGTACGCGGCCGAGCCGCGGGCGTGCACCACGCGCTCCGGGATGCGCTCGCGGTTGAAGCGGGCGAGCTTCTCCAGGAGCTGCTGGTCCTGGATCAGCAGGGGGCCACCGACGCCGGCGGTAGCGGAGTTCTGGTTGTCGGCGACCGGGGCGCCAGACTCGGTCGTCAGCGTGCGCTTCGACATGGTGACCTTCCGTACGGGGAACTGCTGACGGAATCCGTCTTCCGTCATGCGGAACAGCCTAATTTCGGCATGAACTCGACGTCAACAGTTTGTTGAAAGAAAGAGGAGGGGAGAGGTGATCCGGACGGTGCCGGCACTTGGGCGCGACAGGACAGGTGTCAGCACCGGCACCATCCGGAAACTCAGGGCCCCGCGAGCGGGGCGGGCGGCAGCCCTGTGATCGGTACGAACGGGCCGCCTATCCGAGCGGAGCTCAGATCTGGGCGCCGGAGAGGCGCTCGACCGCGCGGAGCAGCGCGGAGTGGTCCAGGCCACCGTCACCCTGGGCGCGCAGCGAGGCGACCAGCTGGGCGACGACCGCGCCGACCGGGAGGGCCGCACCGACGTTGCGGGCGGCGTCGGTGACGATGCCCATGTCCTTGTGGTGCAGGTCGATCCGGAAACCGGGCTTGAAGTCGCGGTTCAGGAAGTTGGCCTTCTTGCGGGTCAGGACCGTGGAGCCGGCCAGACCGCCGTTGAGCACGTCCAGAGCGGCTTCGAGGTTCACGCCCGACTTCTCGAGGAAGACGACGGCCTCGGCGCACGCCTGGATGTTCACCGCGACGATGAGCTGGTTGGCAGCCTTCACCGTCTGGCCGGAGCCGTGCGGGCCGCACAGGACGATGACCTTGCCGAGGGCCTCGAGGATCGGGAGGGCCTCGTCGAAGTCGGCCTGCTCGCCACCCACCATGATCGACAGGACGGCCTCGATGGCACCGGCCTCGCCGCCGGACACCGGGGCGTCGATGACGCGGATGCCCTTCTCGGCGGCGTTCTTCGCCAGGTCGATCGAGGTCTGCGGGGTGATCGACGACATGTCGATGATCAGCGCGCCGGACTTGGCGTTCTCGAGGATGCCGTTCTCGCCGTAGGCGATGGCCTCGACCTGCGGGGAGGCGGGCACCATCGTGATGACGACGTCGGCGTCCTTGACGGCCTCGGCGATCGAACCGGCCGCGGAGCCGCCGGCCGCGGCGAGGCGGTCCAGCTTGTCCTGCTCCAGCGTGAAGCCGGTGACCGAGTAACCGGCCTTCAGGAGGTTCTCGGCCATGGGGGAGCCCATGATGCCAAGGCCGACCCATGCGATCTTGGGGAGGTTGCTCATGATGAGGGTCCTTCTCTTAATGCTTCGTACGAAAAGTTCGTCTGGTGCCTGGCTGTTCGCCCGGACTTTTCCGCTTACTTCGCGGCGCGGGCCTCGGCGGGCAGCCACGCGAAGGAGGCGGCGGCGTCGGCGGCCTTGTACTCGAGACCGACAAAGCCCTGGTAGCCGGCCTTCTGGAGCTGGTCGAGCAGCTCTTCGAGGGGCAGCTCGCCGGTGCCGGGGGCACCTCGTCCCGGCTTGTCCGCAATCTGGACGTGTCCGGTCTTGGCGGCGTACTTTTCGATGACCTCGGAGAGGTCCTCATCGTTCATCGCCAGGTGGTACAGGTCGAGCAGGAACTTGGCGTTCCCGAGGCCGGTGGCCTCGTTCACCTTGTCCACTACCTCGATGCCGGCCGGGGCGCTCACCAGGGGGTAGAGCGGCGACTCGGGCTTGTTCAGGGTCTCGATCAGGAGGATCGCGCCGACGCGGTCCGCGGCCTGAGCCGCCACGACCAGGTTCTTGAGGGCGAGCTCGTCCTGAACGGCCGGGTCCACGCCTTCGACGCGGTTGCCGTAGAGGGCGTTCAGCGCCTTGCAGCCGACCGAGGCGGCGAAGTCCGCAGCCACGTTGATGTTGGCGTTGAAGCGCTCCGACTCCTCACCGGGAACCGATACCGCACCGCGGTCCGGCCCCGGCAGCTGGCCGGCGTAGAAGTTCAGGCCCACCAGCTGGGTGCCGGCGTCCTCAAGAGCGGTCTTGAGGGCGTCGAGCTCCTCCTGAGCGGGGGTGGGGGTCTCGATCCAGGGCCACCACAGCTCGACCGCCGTGAAGCCCGCTGCGGCGGCAGCCGCGGGACGCTCCAGGAGCGGGAGTTCCGTGAAGAGGATCGAAAGATTTACATCGAAGCGCTGGTCCGTGTATCCCATGAGGGGTGTGCGCTCCTTCCGTATTGCGGAAGTTAGTTTCTGCCTGATGGAAGACTGCAAGCAGGGCGGCCCGGTTGTCAAGTACCGCCTCCCGAAAAGTCCGGCCCGTCCGTCGCCCGACCGCCACCCCTCAAGGGGGCGCTATCGCGCCACTCCTTCCAGTCCCGGTAGCTTGAGCGGCGTGCGATTGAGAGTGGAGTTCACGACCGAGCCCTTCGATCTAGAAGAGGCCCCTGCCCATGCCGTAGCCGCTCGCGAGGTCATTCAGACGGCCCAGCTCGACGCGGTGGATGTCGGCCCGTTCGGCAATACGGCCGAGGGGGAGTCCGAAGCGGTGCTGACCGCGGTCACCGCGCTGCTGCGCAACTCCCTGGACGCCGGAGCCACCCGCGTCTCGCTCCAGGTCAACGTGATCGGAGAGGAGACGCCATGACCGAGCCCCGGGACCATCCGTTCGTCGCCGCGGTCAAGCCGCTGGTGGACGCGATGGGCGGCGAGCTGATGGATCCGTCCCTGGCCGAGCCCGACGACGTCGTGCTGGCCTGGGAGGGTCAGGACCTGCTGGCGGTGCGGCTTCCGCAGCTGTCCGACTCGCTGGACCACATCCTGGCCGCGCTGGAGCGCCGGCACGGCGTACCGTTGTCCCAGCTCGACCGGAAGTCCAAGCAGGACGTCGTACGGATACTGGAGGCGCGCGGCGCCTTCTCGGTCCGGCACGGTGTGGAGACGGTCGCGGGGGCCCTGGGCGTGAGTCGCTTCACGGTCTACAACTACTTGAACAGGGACTCGAACACCCCCAAAGGGTCCGGAGCGACCAACCAAGAGTGAATCCTGAATGACCCACCGTGACGAGCCGCCGCCCAATTCACCCGGGCGGCGGCTTTTGTGTACGGGAAGTTTCAACAAAGTGTTGACGCCGTGTTGTCGAGGGCGTTAGCTATGCGCAGCCCGTCAAAGCAACAACAGGCCACGGAGGCCTACCGTGACTTCGAGTCCGACCCCGGGTCTCACCCGGTTCAACGCCTTGGACGACAGCGCGGCCACGGCCGAACTGCACGAGGTGTGTGCCAGCTCGGCATGGGGCAGCAAGCTGCTCGCCCAGCGCCCCTTCACCACCGTCGACACCCTGTTCTCCGCGAACGAGGCCGCCATGGCCGAGCTCACCGCGGAGGACCTGGGCGAGGCGATGGGCGGTCACGCGCCGATCGGCCGGCCGAAGCCGGGAGACCCGACCTCCGCCCGCGAGCAGCGCGGCATGGCCGGTGCCTCTGAGGAGCTCAAGACCGAGCTCCTCGAACTGAACCTGGCGTACCAGGACAAGTTCGGCCACGTCTTCCTCATCTGCGCCACCGGTGCGACCGGTGAGTTCATGCGGGACGCGGTCAAGGTCCGGATCGAGAATTCGCCGGAACAGGAGCGGGAAATCGCTCGTGGCGAGCTCGTCAAGATCAACCGGATTCGGCTGACCCGTCTCGTGGAATCCGCAGAAGGAGAGTAAGACCGAGCATGAGCACTGAGACCACCGCGTCGGTGTCCACGCACATCCTGGACACCAGCATCGGAAAGCCCGCCGAAGGCGTCGCGATCTCCCTGTCGGCCCGTACGGGTCTGGACGGCGAGTGGGCGGCCCTGGGCGGATCCGCCACCGATGCCGACGGGCGCTGCAAGGACCTGCCGGCGCTGCCGGAGGGCACCACCCACGTGCGCCTCGACTTCGAGACCGAGACGTACTTCTCCAAGAAGCAAGCCGCCGAGGCACAGCAGGACGCCCCCCGCGTAAGGGACAGCGGTGCGTTCTTCCCCGAGGTCACCATCACCTTCGCGGTGAACCCGGGCGAGCACTATCACGTACCGCTGCTGCTCAACCCGTTCGGCTACTCCGTTTACCGAGGGAGCTAGCACATGGCCACCATTCTGGGCCAGAACCAGTACGGCAAAGCAGAGAACCGCGTAGTCAAGATCACGCGGGACGGCGACACCCACCACATCAAGGACCTGAACGTCTCGGTCGCCCTCTCGGGCGACATGGACGACGTCCACTACTCCGGCTCGAACGCCAACGTCCTTCCGACGGACACCACCAAGAACACGGTGTACGCGTTCGCCAAGGAGTACGGCATCGAGTCCGCCGAGCAGTTCGGCATCCACCTGGCGCGTTGGTTCGTCAACAGCCAGGAGCCGATCCAGAAGGCCCGCATCCGGATCGAGGAGTACTCCTGGTCCCGGATCGCGACCTCGGACGCGAACTCCAAGTTCATCGGCTCCGACGAGGTGAACCACTCCTTCGTCCGCGAGGGCATGGAGACCCGGGTCACCCAGATCACGTACGACGGCAAGAACTGGGAGGTCATCTCCGGCCTCAAGGACCTGACCGTCATGAACTCCACGAACTCCGAGTTCTGGGGTTACGTGAAGGACAAGTACACGACCCTGAAGGAGGCCTACGACCGCATCCTGGCGACCCAGGTTTCGGCTCGCTGGCGCTTCGCCTGGTCGGATGACGAGCAGCGGATGCCCAACTGGGAGAAGTCCTACGCCGAGACCCGGAAGCACATGCTCCAGGCCTTCGCGGAGACCTACTCCCTGTCGCTGCAGCAGACCCTGTACCAGATGGGTTCGCGCATCATCAACCACCGTTTGGAGATCGACGAGGTTCGCTTCTCGCTCCCGAACAAGCACCACTTCCTCGTCGACCTCGAGCCCTTCGGTCTCAAGAACGACAACGAGGTCTACTTCGCCGCGGACCGCCCCTACGGTCTGATCGAGGCGACGGTCCTCCGCGACGGCGTAGACGCCCGTATCCCCGTGGACATGACCAACCTCTGATGTGGCACGCGCGTCCCGGGGCTCCGCAGTGGCCCCGGGGCGGCGCGACACCTGTCAGCACTCTCAACACTTTCAACTTCCTGAATCGGCACCCGGACGCACCACACGGGGCGGCAGTACTGTCAGCTGTCAAGGCCCCCGGCTCCGGCACTCAAATCCCCTGGGTTTTGCCGTGCCCGCACCGCCACTGAAAGCACGAGGAAGTCCCATGGCAGCATCGGCAGCCAATGACAGCGCCGTAGAGCGCATCGTCATCGAAAACTGTGCGATTGCGACCGTCGACGCCAACGACACCGAGTACGCCTCGGGTCACGTGGTGCTCGCCGGTAACAAGATCGAGTTCGTCGGCGCGGGCAAGGCCCCCGAGAACCTCGAGAACGTCGTCCGTCGCATCGACGGCACCGGGCACCTCGTGACTCCCGGTCTGGTCAACACGCACCACCACTTCTACCAGTGGATCACGCGTGGTCTGGCCACCGACCACAACCTCTTCAACTGGCTGGTCGCGCTGTACCCGACGTGGGCGCGCATCGACGAGCAGATGACGTACACGGCCGCGCAGGGCTCCCTCGCCGCGATGGCCAAGGGTGGCGTCACCACCGCGATGGACCACCACTACGTCTTCCCCAAGGGTTCGGGCGACCTCTCCGGGTCGATCATCCGCGCCGCGTCCGAGATGGGCGTCCGCTTCACCCTCGCCCGCGGTTCGATGGACCGCAGCGAGAAGGACGGCGGCCTGCCCCCGGACCACGCGGTCGAGACCCTCGAAGGTGCCCTCGCGGACACCGAGGCGACCGTGAAGAAGTACCACGACTCCTCCTTCGACGCGATGACCCAGGTCGCCGTCGCCCCGTGCTCCCCCTTCTCGGTCTCCACCGAGCTGCTGAAGCAGGGCGCCGAGATGGCCCGCCGGCTGGGTGTGCGCATGCACACGCACGGCTCGGAGACCGTCGAGGAAGAGCAGTTCTGCAAGGAACTGTTCGGCATGGGCCCGACCGACTACTTCGAGTCGACCGGCTGGCTCGGCGAGGACGTGTGGATGGCGCACAGCGTCCACATGAACGACTCCGACATCGCCGCGTTCGCCCGTACCAAGACCGGTGTCGCGCACTGCCCGTCCTCCAACGCCCGTCTGGCCGCCGGCATCGCCCGCGTCCCGGACATGCTCGCCGCCGGTGTCCCGGTCGGCCTCGGCGTGGACGGCACCGCCTCGAACGAGTCCGGTGAGCTGCACACCGAGCTGCGCAACGCGCTGCTCATCAACCGCCTGAACCCGGTCCACCGCGAGCGCGCGCTCAACGCCCGCCAGGCCCTGCGCCTCGGTACCTTCGGTGGCGCCCAGGTCCTCGGCCGCGCCTCGAACATCGGTTCGCTGGAGGTCGGCAAGTGCGCCGACCTGGTGCTCTGGAACCTGAACACCCTCCTGCACTCCTCGATCGCCGACCCGGTCACGGCGCTGGTCTTCGGTGCGGCCGCCCCGGTGACCGCCTCGTTCGTCAACGGCAAGCAGATCGTCGAGAACAACCGTCTGCTCTTCGCCGACGAGGACGCCATCGCCGTGTCCACGCGCGAAGAGGCCCAGCGCCTGGCGCGGATCTCCGCGCAGGCCTGATCCCACGGAGTCCGGCCGGGGGGGACGGCCCCCGGCCGGCGGCCGCGGACCCGAGCGGGGTCCGTGGCAGCCGTTCCCGGGTAGCGCCCGAGGATTTTCCTGGGGCGCCCCGGGGGCGGTGACTCGTGCCAGTAGCCCTGTGCTCCGTACGACGTGCCCCGCAGCCCGCGTACCGCGCCATCGCTACGGCACCTCCAGCTCCCTTTCGACTTCCTTACCGGCGGCCCCTCGGCCGCCCGTGCGCGGGAACGCCTCGGGCGAATCGTTTCCGCACCCTTTGGGACAAGCATTTCGCAGCACCCCCACAACTCCATACAGGCTCGACTCGCACAGCTTTCGCACCACCTCCCAGACACATCACGTCCCTGCCGGCGTGTTTAACAGTTCGGAGGAAGCCGTGGCCCAGGCGCCCAGGTTTCGCAAAGACGCAGTCGCAGTACCGCAGGCCGAAGGCGACTCAGGGGTGAAACACCCGGTCGACGAGACCTTGCCCCCGCTGAAGATGTTCACCAGCGGGCTCCAGCACGTAGCCGCCATGTACGCGGGCGTCGTCGCCCCACCCATGATCGTCGGACCGGCCGTCGGCCTCTCCGCCACCGAGACCGCCTTCCTGATGGGCGCCTCGCTCTTCACCGCAGGACTCGCCACCCTCCTCCAGACCCTCGGTTTCTGGAAGATCGGCGCCAAGCTCCCCTTCGTCAACGGCGTTTCCTTCGCCGGTGTGACCCCGATGATCGCCATCGGAAAGGGGGAGGGCGACAATGCGATCCCGGTCATCTTCGGCGCGATCATCGTCGCCGGAATCCTCGGCTTCTTCGCCGCCCCCTATTTCGGCAAACTGGTCCGGTTCTTCCCGCCGGTCGTCACCGGTACGGTCATCACCCTGATCGGCGTCTCCCTGCTGCCCGTGGCCTTCAACTGGTCGCAGGGCGGGAACAGCCACGCCACCGACTACGGCTCGATGAAGAACATCGCCATGGCCGCCGTCACCCTCATGATCGTGCTGCTGATGCGCAAGTTCCTGCGCGGATTCCTCCAGCAGATCTCCATCCTGCTCGGCCTGGTCGCCGGCACGCTCATCGCGCTGCCGCTCGGCATGACGAACTTCGACGCCGTCCGGAACGCCGACTTCATCGGCTTCCCGACCCCGTTCCACTTCGGGGCGCCGCAGTTCCAGGTCGCCGCGATCATCTCCATGTGCATCGTGATGCTGGTGTGCATGACCGAGTCCACCGCCGACATCCTCGCGCTGGGCAAGATCGTCGGCCGTCCGGCGGACGCGAAGACCATCGAGGGCGGCCTGCGCGCCGACACCCTGGGCAGCGCGCTCAGCCCGCTGTTCAACGGGTTCATGTGCAGCGCCTTCGCGCAGAACATCGGGCTGGTCGCCATGACCAAGGTCCGCAGCCGGTTCGTCGTCGCGGCCGGCGGCGGCATCCTGATCCTGCTCGGCCTGTGTCCCATCGCCGCCTCCGTCATCGGAGTCGTACCGCTGCCGGTCCTCGGCGGCGCGGGCATCGTGCTCTTCGGCTCCGTGGCCGCCAGCGGCATCCAGACCCTGGCCGGCGCGGCCATGGAGAAGGGCGAGAACGCCCTGATCGTCGCCGCCTCGCTCGGCATAGGCCTGATCCCGATCGCGGCCCCCGGCTTCTACCACGCCTTCCCCGAGGACCTGTTGGTCGTCCTCGACTCCGGCATCAGCACCGGCTGCGTCGTGGCCATCGTGCTGAACCTCGCCTTCAACCACCTCGGTGCCAAGAAGGGCGCGGCCTCGGCCGCCCCGGATCCGGTACTGGTGCACTGACCGGGCCGTCCCGGCCGGTGAGCGCCGACCGGGCCGCCCTTCGGCCCGGGCCGCACCGAGCGGCCACTGCCCGGCCCCCGCAAGGGTTACGGCGGTGCGTACGTCACCCACTGCGGGGCTGGCGTCCGCACCGCCGTACGCGTTCTTCCGGTGCCGTCCGCGTCGTCCCGTGCTCCGCGGCTCACGAGTGCTCCGCGCCTCACGCGTGCTCCGCGGCTCACACGTGGTCGGGGCCGGGACCGCCGGGGACCGGGTCGGACCAGATGTCCGGGGAGACCGTGCGCACGCGGTGGCCGCGCCGGTCCAGTTCCTGGGCTTCGGCCTTGCGGACCTGCAGGGCCACCGCCGAGTCCGTGATGCGCAGGCCCGGCAGCCGCCGGGTGAGCTCCGCCGTGTACCGGGAGAGGTCCTCCACCGTGCGCAGCCTGGCGCTGATCAGGAAGTTCCAGGGGCCGCTGACGGACATGCAGATACGGGTCTCGCGCAGCCCCGCCGCGACCGCCGCGCAGTCGGCGAGCTCGAACTCGGAGGCCTCCGCCCACAGCGTCGCCGACACCGGCCAGCCCGACAGGGCGGAGGCCAGCGCGCAGCTGTAGCGCAGGCTCTGCCCGGCCTCCAGCCGCGCCAGCCGGCGCCGTACGGTCGACTCGCTCATGGCGAACTCCCGGGCCAGGGAGGCCACGGTGCGCCGCGCGTCCGAGGCCAGGGCCAGGACCAGCGGCCGGTCCTCCTCCTGGAGCGGCGCCACCGCGGGCCGGTCCGGGGCGGCGGAGGCCGCCGGCCGCCGGGTCCTGCGGGTCAGCAGGCCCATCTGGCCCGGGGTCAGCTGGTCCAGGCGCCAGCGGTCGGGGGCGTAGTGCACCGCCGTCACCATCGAGGTGCGGGTGCCGACCACGCCCGGGATCCGCTGCACCCGGGAGGACAGGTAGGCGTACAGCGTCGGCAGGTCGGGAACCGCCACGAAGACGAGCAGGTCCCGGCTCCCGGTGGTGTGCTCGACCCCCAGCGCGTGCGCATCCGCCACGAGGACGGACCCCACCGAGGACGAGGTGCCCGCGGTGCACGTGACCTCCACCCACGCCATGCAGGGCGTCGTGGCGCCGGTGCGCAGCCCGAGTCCGCTCAGCCACGCCTCGCCGGACCCGGTGAGCCGCTCCCAGCGGCGCGCCAGAGTGTCCGGGCGCGCACCGAGGACCGGCCCCAGCAGTTCCCAGCTCGCGCGGGGTGCGAGCTGGAGCGCGTGGACGAGTGCCCGGTCCGTGTCGTCGATGGCGGAAATGGCCGAGTTCATACCCTCCCCTTGGTGGTTCTCCCGGTCGGTGACGGGACGACGGGATGATGAGCCGATCATCTCTCCTTGGGCGTTCACCTGTTGACCACATGACGGTGCGCACGAGTCGGACGGTGCAGGAGGACGTGTGGGGGAGGCCGGCGCGGGCGTGCGGCAGGCGGTGCCCGCCGAATTGTCGAGCTTCATCGGGCGCGAGCTGGAGCTCGCCGCCCTCGCCGCCCTGCTCGCCACGGAACGCCTGGTCACGCTCACCGGACCGGCCGGCATCGGCAAGACCCGGCTCGCGGTGCGCACCGTCCGCAGCCTGGGCGACGGGGACGGCCCGGAGGTCGTCTGGGCCGAGCTCGCGGGCCTGCCCGAGCGGTGCCGGGACGCTCTCCGGGAGGAGCTGGCCCACCGCCTCGCCGGGCGGGACGTGCTGCTCGTGCTCGACGGCTGCGAACAGCTCGGGGATTCCGCTGCGGGGCTCGCGGCCGAGCTGCTGCGGCTGCCGGGGCTGCGGATTCTGGCCACCTCGCAGCGCCGCCTGCGGATCGCGGGGGAGGCGGTGCTCGCCGTACCGCCGCTCTCGGTGCCGACCGCACCCTCCGTACAGCCGTTGCCCCCGCCCCGGCCGGTCCTGCCGGGGCACGGGGCGCCCGGTCCGGCCCGGCGGTTCCCGGCGGCCGACGTCGCCGGCTATGCGGCCGTACGGCTCTTCGCGGAGCGGGCGCGCGGCGCGGACCCCTTCTTCGAGCTGACCGACCGCAACGCGGACGCCGTGGCCGCGCTGTGCCGGGCGCTCGACGGGATCCCCGGGGCACTGGAGCTCGCGGCGGGGCGCTCCCACCAGTACGCGCCCGCGCAGGCCCTGCGCAGGCTCGGCTCCGACCCGCTGGGCTTCCTCGCCGGGGGCGCGGGCCGCAGCACCCGGGGCGACGCCGAACGCTCGCTCCGGCTGGCCTCGCCCGCCGAACGCCTGCTCTGGGAGCGGCTCTCCGTCTTCGCGGGCTCCTTCGACCAGGCGGCCGTCGCCGAGGTGTGCGGCTTCGGGGCGCTCACGGCGGACACCGCCGTCGAGGCCCTGCTCCGGCTGGCCCCGGGCCTGCTCGCGGACGCCGGGCCGGGTCGCTACCGGCTGCCGCTGTCCGTACGGGCGTACGCGGCCCGGCGGCTGGCGCACGGACCCGCCGGGGACGGCGCGACGACGGCGCGGCGCCACCGCGAACGCTGCCGGGGAGTGGCGGAGCGGGCCGCGCGGCTGTGGCGCGCCGGTGCGCAGTGCGAGGCGCGCGCCCTCGCGCTGCGGGAACTCCCCGAGCTGCGCGCGGCGATGAACCCGCTCGCCGCCGGCGGGCCGGGCGCGGCCCTGGAGATCGCGGTGTCCCTGTGGTTCCTGTGGTCCGCGTGCGGAATGGCGGCCGAGGGGCGCAGGCACGTGGAGCGCGCCCTGGCCGTGCACCCGGCGCCCCGGCCCGCCCGGGCGCTGTGGCTGGCGGCGTGGCTGGTCGCCGCCTCCGGGGAGCCGGACGGCGCGGACCCCCTGCTGGTGGAGGCCTGGACGGAGGCCGTGCACGAGGGGGAGGACGCCTGCCTGGCGTACCTCGCGCACCTGCGCGGCACGATCGCGCTGTGGGAGCACCGGTACGAGGACGCCGCGGCGGAATACCGGGAGGGGCTCGAACTCCTGCCCGCGGAGCCCGGGTTCGGTCCGGGTCGCGAAGCCCTGCACGCCGCGCACACCCTCGCGCTGGCCCGTACCGACCCGGCCGCGGTTCCGGTCGAGGACGGCGTGCCGGGCGGCCCGGGTGCCTCGCCCGGCGGGCCGGCCGACCCCTGGGCCCGGTCCTGGGCGAGCTGCGCCCACGCCCTGGTCCGGCGCCACGAGGGCCGCCCGGGGCGGGCCCGTACCGAACTGCTCGGCGCGCTGCGCACCCAGTGCGCGCTGGACGACTCCCTCGGGCAGGCCTTCTCGGCGGAACTCCTCGCCGAACTCGAAGCGGACCGGGGCCGCTTCGCCGAAGCCGCCCGCCTCCTCGGCGCGGCCTCCCGGACCCGCCCGCAGGCGGCCCCGTCCCCCCGGGTCCAGCACACCGTCCGCGCCCACCTCACCGCGCAGGCCTTCCGCGCGGCCTACGCGGCGGGCGCCCGCACACCGCTGCGCGACCTGCTGCCGGACCTGGCGCACGTGCCGGACTGACGGGGCGGGCAGGCGGGCGGGCCCCGGGGCCGGGACGATCGCCCGATGTCCCGGTCGACGGCCGCCGGCCGCAGGAGGAGCATGGAAGCAGGGGCGCGCGACGCATCGAGGGAGCGGTCATGTTTGCGGAGAGCAAGGCCTACAGCGGGTTCTCGGTCGACGACCTCGGGAGGGCCAAGGAGTTCTACGGCGGCACGCTCGGGCTCCGGGTCACCGAGGAGGAGGCGATGCCGGTCCTGCGGCTGCACCTCCCGGGCGGCACGCAGGTACTGGTCTACCCGAAGGACGACCACGAGCCCGCGACCTTCACGATCCTCAATTTCACCGTGGACGACATCGACAAGGCCGTCGACGAGCTCACCGCCCGGGGCATCGGCCTGGAGCGCTACGAGGGCTTCGACGCCGACGACCGGGGCATCGTCCGCTCCACCGAGCGCGGCATGCCGTCCATCGCCTGGTTCAAGGACCCAGCGGGCAACATCCTGTCCGTCCTCGACGAGTCCGCCTCATAGGGCGCCCCGCCGCGGCAGGGCCGCAAGGCCCCTGCCGCGGCGGAACACTTCTACGGCACCCCGTAGCCGCGGACCTCGTGCGGAACTACTGCGTCGGTGTGAGGTACATCCCGCTCTGATCGGCCCCGGCGGTGTTCTTGCAGCCGAACCCGCTGCCCGCCGGCTGCGCCACGACCAGGGCCAGGCAGCGGCCGGCCGCGAGCTGCCCGAAGTAGTTCGGGTGCATGGACTCCTGGACCAGCCCCTGCGTCTCGCTGCTGTCGATCCAGCGCGCCCACTCGCTCGTCTTCGCCGAGGCCGGCGCCGCGGTGGTCACCTGCTTGCTCGCCTTCGCGCACACCTCGCGCCCCTGCATCATGTCCTTCAGGTCCAGGAACTGCGCGCCCTTGGCCGCGGCGACCGCCTTCAGGCGCCCGGCGATCTGCGGCACGAGCGAGTCCCGCGCCCAGTCGGAGTCCCTGTTCCAGAAGGGACACCCGCCGGTGTTGAGCCGGCTCCAGTCGCTCTGGGTGTACCGGTTCTCCGCGCCGCGCGGGATCGGTGACGGATAGGACTGCAGCACGATCCGGTACGAGGAGTCCGCGTACCCGGCGCCGCGCATGACGGCCCGCACCTCGTCCACGGACTTCCCGACGCCGGCCATCACCCCGTCGATCTTCGCGTCCACACCCTCCTGCTGATCGTCGTAGCAGTAGGAACCCCAGAGCACGAAGTCGTACGCGCACTCCTTGATGATGTCGGCGAAGCCGAGGTCGTTGCCGCCGATGGACAGCGCGATGACCTTGACGTTGTTGCTCGCGGCCACGGCGGCGAGCTGATCGGCCTGCGGGGCCTCGCCCTTGAAGGCGACGCCCCCGTTGGAGGCGCGGAACACGTTCTGCGAAACCGCCCCGGAGCAGGCCAGGTTGATGGCGACATCGGCGACGGGTCCGGCGCTCTTCACCTCGGCGGAGTCCGACCGGTGACAACCGCCCGCGGTGGCCCCGTAGACCTTGGCGGGGTCGTAGCTGCTGCCGCTCACCCAGGCCCGGTCGGTGCCGGTCCGGTTCCCGCTGTTGGTCAGGCTGTTGCCCTTCCAGCGCCCGGCCTCCCCGGAGATGTAGCTGTCGCCGAGGGACACCACCGCGGTGGGCCCGCTCCCGGGCCCGGCCACCGCCGCCCCGGCCCCTCCGGCGACCAGCGCCCCGGCACCGAGCACCACCGCCGTGCCGATCCCGGCCAGCCGTCGCACCCGACGGGCCCGGTCCATGCTGTAGCTGCGCATTCCGATCACTGCGGAACTCCTGCGGTCGGCCATGCGGATTCCGGGAACAACTCCGGCGCATGGCGGGGTAAGTGGGGGTTACCTCCGGCCGGTGGCAATCGGAAAGGTCCCACCCCGCGCGTTGTTACCGCTAGGTACAGGCAAGTTACGAACAAGTAACAACCGACCGGTCGTTCGGCGTCGGTCCGGCCGGGCGCACGACAGCGCCCCCGGAGCCGGAAGGCTTCGGGGGCGCTGTCGTACTGCCGGGGTTTTCGGCTGCTGTGCGATTCAGCCGAAGGCGGGGTGTCAGCCGATGAGCTGGTCGTACGCGGGGAGGGTGAGGAAGTCCGCGTAGTCGGCGTCGAGGGAGACCTGGAGCAGGAGGTCGTGGGCCTGCTGCCACTTGCCGGAGGTGAAGGCCTCCTCGCCGACCTCGGCGCGGATCGCGGCGAGTTCGGCGGCCGCGACCTCGCGGGCGAGGTCGGCGGTGGCGAGCTTGCCGTTTTCGAAGACCACGCCGGCGTTGATCCACTGCCAGATCTGCGAGCGCGAGATCTCGGCGGTGGCGGCGTCCTCCATCAGGCCGAAGATGCCGACGGCGCCGAGGCCGCGCAGCCACGCCTCGATGTAGCGGATGCCGACCTGGACGGCGTTGCGCAGGCCGTCGTACGTGGGCTTCGCGTCCAGGGAGTCGATCGCGATGAGTTCGCCGGCGGCGACGTGGACGTCCTCGCGGAGGCGGTCCTTCTGGTTGGGCTTCTCGCCCAGGACGGCGTCGAAGGAGGCCATCGCGATCGGGACCAGGTCGGGGTGGGCGACCCAGGAGCCGTCGAAGCCGTCGCCGGCCTCGCGGTCCTTGTCGGCCTTGACCTTCTCGAAGGCGACCTTGTTGATCTCCGCGTCCTTGCGGGACGGGATGAAGGCCGCCATGCCGCCGATGGCGTGCGCGCCGCGCTTGTGGCAGGTCTTGACCAGCAGTTCGGTGTACGCCCGCATGAAGGGGGCGGTCATCGTCACCGCGTTGCGGTCCGGCAGGACGAACTTCTCGCCGCCGTCACGGAAGTTCTTGACGATGGAGAAGAGGTAGTCCCAGCGGCCGGCGTTCAGGCCCGCCGCGTGGTCGCGCAGCTCGAAGAGGATCTCGTCCATCTCGTACGCGGCCGTGATCGTCTCGATCAGGACGGTCGCGCGGACCGTGCCCTGCGGGATGCCGACGTAGTCCTGCGCGAAGACGAAGATCTCGTTCCAGAGGCGCGCCTCCAGGTGGGACTCGGTCTTCGGCAGGTAGAAGTACGGGCCCTTGCCGAGCTCGATGAGGCGCTTGGCGTTGTGGAAGAAGTACAGGCCGAAGTCGACGAGGGAGCCGGAGGCCGGACCGCCCTCGAAGCTCAGGTGGCGCTCCTCCAGGTGCCAGCCGCGGGGGCGCATCACGACGGTGGCGAGCTCCCCGGCGGGCTTGAGGGCGTACGCCTTGCCCGTGCGGGCGTCGGTGAAGTCGATGCGGCGCTCGTAGGCGTCGATCAGGTTGAGCTGGCCGAGGACCACGTTCTCCCAGGTGGGAGCCGAGGCGTCCTCGAAGTCGGCGAGCCAGACCTTGGCGCCCGAGTTCAGGGCGTTGATGGTCATCTTGCGGTCCGTCGGACCGGTGATCTCCACACGGCGGTCGTTCAGCGCGGCCGGGGCCGGCGCCACCTTCCAGTCGCCCTCGCGGACCTGTGCGGTGTCCGGGAGGAAGTCGAGCGTGGAGGTGCGGGCGATCTCGGCGCGTCGCACGGAGCGGCGGGCGAGGAGCTCGGCGCGGCGGGGGGCGAACCGCCGGTGGAGCTCCGCGACGAAGGCGAGAGCCGCGTCGGTGAGGACCTCGTCCTGCCGGGGCAGGGGCTCGGCGTCGACGATGGCCAGCGACGGCGCTGGTGCGGACATATCTGTCACTCCTTCAGCGGCGGTGCCTGGCGGCCGCGGGGGAATGCTCGCGCGAGACGGCACGCAGTGCCGTCGGGTGTGGAGAGTTCCGGGATACGGTCGCGGGCGCCGTCTGGGGGTTCAGGGCGCTTCTGACCAGTGGATAGTAATTTCCTCATGGTGGAAGTTCAATGGTTTGTTGATGTCGAGATTCTCTGAGTCGACAGATTCCGGTTTCCGCCCGGTTCCCGGTGGCCCTCAGTGCCATCGCGATCACAGCCTGCTCAGGACAGTCGTGCCAGGTCGGGAGGGGTGTCGATGTCGAAGGCCTCCGCGATGTCACCGCATTCGACCAGCGTGAGCTCGTCCGCGTGCGCCGAGAGGTGCACCCGCGCGCCCTTGTCCCCCGTGGCCGTCGCCACGATGTCCGGCCAGCGGTCCGCGCCGAAGAGCACCGGATGCCCGCGCTCGCCGTCGTACGCCGCCGCCACCAGGCTCGCGGGGGAGCGGTAGGCGGCCCGCACCCGGGCCACCGCCTCCGGGCCGATGCCCGGCTGGTCCACCAGGGAGACCAGGGCCGCGCCGGCGCCCGTACCGGCCAGCGAGACGAGGCCGATCCGCAGGGAGGAGCCCATGCCCTCGGCCCAGTCCGGGTTGTCCGTCACCACGCAGCCGCTCAGGTCGGCGCGCTCGCGCACCTCGGCCGCGGAGGCGCCGAGCACCACGTGCAGCGGGCCGCAGCCCGCCTCGCGCAGGACCCGTACGGCGTTCTCCACCAGCGGGCGGCCCCGGTAGGTCAGCAGGGCCTTCGGGTGGCCGCCCAGGCGCCGGCCGCCGCCGGCCGCCAGGAGGAGACCGGCGATCACCGGGGGAGCGGAGGGGCCGGCCGGCGCCGCGAGCTCGTGGTGGTGCTGGTCGGGTGTGCTGCTGTGGCGTGACATGTCACCGATTCTCGCTCGCGCCGCAGGAGGCGTCGTACGGCGGCCAGCGCGGCCCCCACCCGCAGGGGTTCGGCGATCCGGTTCTCGGCGGCGGCGAGCAGGGCCCGTTCGTCACGGTCGGTCAGTCTCTGCGACATCGCGTCATCTTCCTTGCCAATCGGCGACCAATACGGCGAGTCTGGACCCGGATTGGCCTGGCAGGCAGAGCCAATCAGGGGAGGTTGGCATGGCAAACGGGCGAGTGGTCCAGACGGCGGACAGAACGATCGGCAGCCGCCAGCTCGCGGCCCTCCTCCCGGCGGAGGTACGGGCCCGCCCCGGCTACCGGGCCCTGGCCGACGCCGTCCGCACGCTGATCCTCGACGGCCGGATCGCCCTGCACGTGCGCCTGCCCGCCGAACGCGAGCTCGCCGAGGCGGTCGGCGCCAGCCGGGCCACCGTCACCGGCGCCTACGACCTCCTGCGCGAGAGCGGCTACGTCCGCAGCCGCCGCGGTTCCGGCACCTGGACCGAGCTCCCCGAAGGCCACCGCCCGGTCGGCGCGCACGCCATCGTCGGGGCCGGCGGCTACCACGCCGACGGCGACCCCGGCATCGACCTCGCCATCGCCGCCATGGGAGCCCCCGAGGACAGCCTCACCGAGGCCGTGACCTGGGCCGCGCCCAGGCTCCCGGCCTTCGCCCGCAGCCCCGGCTACCACCCCTTCGGGCTGCCCGACCTGCGGAGCGCCATCGCGGAGCGGTTCACCCGGCGGGGACTGGCGACCCGCCCCGGGCAGATCCTCGTCACCGCGGGGGCGCAGCAGGCGTTCGCGCTGGTGGTGAGCCTGCTGTGCGGGCCCGGCGACCGGGTGATGACCGAGAACCCGACCTACGTCAACGCCCTCGACGCGCTGCGCCACGCGCGGCTGCGCACCGGCTCGATCGCCGTCTCCGACGCGGGCTGGGACCTGGAGATCGCCGAGTCCGCGCTGCGCCAGACCGTCCCGAGGCTCGCCTACGTGATCCCCGACTTCCACAACCCGACGGGTGCGCTGATGCCGCAAGAGCAGCGGCTGCGGCTGCTCGCGGCGACCCGGCGGACCGGGACCTGGCTGGTGGTCGACGAGACCATCGCCGACATCGCGCTCGACGTGCCCGCGCCCGCCCCGCTGGCCTCGCTCGCCCCGAAGGGCGGGGCCGATCACGTGGTGACCATCGGCTCCCTGAGCAAGACCCACTGGGGCGGGCTGCGGGTCGGGTGGATCCGGGCCACCGCGAAGATGATCACGGAGCTGACGGCGGTACGGGTGGCGGCCGACATGACCGGCTCCGTCCTGGACCAGCTGGTCGCCCTCCCGCTGCTGGCGGGGCTGGAGCGGACGCTGCCCGCGCGGCTGGACCAGGTCCGGGGGCAGCGGGCGGCGCTGATCGCCTCGCTGGAGCGGTACACCCCGGAGTGGTCCTGGCAGGTGCCGCCCGGCGGACTCTCGCTCTGGGTGGACCTGGGGGAGCCGGTCAGCTCCGCGCTGGCGGACCGGGCGGCGGCGGCCGGGGTCAACATCGGGCGGGGCGCGCGGTTCGGGGTGGACCCCGGGACCTTCGAGCACCGGCTGCGGATTCCGTACACGCTGGGGGCGGAGCAGCTGGACGAGGGGGTGCGGAGGCTGGCGGAGGCGTTTCACGGGGGCGTGCCGTTGCCTTCGGCGGTGGAGCGGCCGTACTGGGTGGCGTAGCTGCGCTCCGGCTGGGGGCGTGCGGGTGGGTCGGCCCGACCCGGCGGGTGTCCCCCGACCCGTCGGGGCGGCCGGTTGCCCTGCGGGGCCGTCCCCTACCCGCCCTTCCACCGTTCCCCGGGCTGCGCCCGGACCCCTCCTGGGGCTCCGCCCCAGACCCCGGTCCTCAAACGCCGGACGGCTGGAAAGACCAGACCCCGGGCCTCTGCCGCGCACGGCGCGGTCACGGCGTTCGGATCAGGCGGCGGGTGGCGGCCGCGGCTACGGCCGAGGTGCGGGAGTCGACGCCGAGTTTGGCGTAGATGTGGACCAGGTGGGACTTGACCGTGGCCTGGCTCAGGAAGAGCTGCTTGGAGATCTGCTGGTTCGACAGGCCGTCCGCGACCAGCTGGAGGACCTCCAGTTCGCGCTTGGTCAGGGCTTCGGCGGGGGTGCGCATGCGGTCCATCAGGCGCAGGGCCACCGCCGGGGCCAGCGCGGACTGGCCGGCCGCCGCGGTGCGGACCGCCGCGGCCAGTTCCTCCGGCGGGGCGTCCTTGAGGAGGTAGCCCGAGGCGCCGGCCTCCACCGCCGCCAGGATGTCCGCGTCCGTGTCGTAGGTGGTCAGGACCAGCACCCGGGGCGACGGGGAACCGGCCGTGATCAGGGCCGTGGCCGCCGAGCCGTGCATGCCGCCGCCGGGGCCGAACTGGAGGTCCATCAGGACCACGTCGACCCCGGCGGAGCCGGCCAGCTCCACGGCCCGCTCCGCCGTGGCGGCCTCCGCCACCACCTCGAAGTCCGGCTCCGTGTCGAGCACCGCGCGCAGCCCGGCCCGGACCACCGGGTGGTCGTCGGCGAGGAGCAGCCGGATGGTCATGACAGGGCCTCCGCGGGCAGGGGAAGGGTGACGGCCACGGCGGTGCCCTGGCCGGGGGCGGATTCCACCGTGAACAGGCCGCTGAGGGTCTCGGCGCGCGAGCGCATCGCGGGCAGCCCGAAGCCGCCGTCGCCGGAGGGCGCGGACGTGGGGTCGAAGCCCTGGCCGTCGTCGACGATGTCCAGGGTCACGGAGGAGTCCATGAAGGTCAGGGTGATCTCGGCGCGCCCGGCCTCCGCGTGCCGCACCACATTGGCCAGCGCCGACTGCGCGATCCGCAGCAGCGCCACCTCGTAGGGGGTCGGGAGGGGCCGCGCGGTGCCGCTGAGGGAGAAGCGGACCCGGGGGCCCGGAGCCCCCGAGCACAATCGCTCCAGCGCGGCCGGCAGCGACCCGTGCTCCAGGTCCGGAGGCGTGAGGGCCCGTACGAACCGACGCGCCTCGGCGAGGTTCTCCTGGGCGGCCTCCCGGGCCCGGCCGATGTGCGCAAGGGCGGCCGAACCCTCGGGCAGGCTGCGCTCCGCGGCCCGCAGGAGGAGCTGGATGGAGGACAGGCCCTGCGCCAGGGTGTCGTGGATCTCCCGGGCGAGCCGCTCCCGCTCCGCGAGGATCCCGGCGCTCCGCTCGGCCGCGGCCAGCTCCGCCCGGGTGGTGATGAGCTCCTCGATCAGTTCGCGGCGCCGCTCGCTCTCCCGGTACAGCGCCTGGTAGCCCAGTACGGTCGCCACCGCCACGGCGCCGCCCAGCAGCGGCCCGAGGAAGGCGCCCGGGGTCACCGCGCTGCTGTGCGCCAGGAACCCGCCGATCGCCGCCGCGGCCGTCGCCGCGACGGCGGCCACGCCCCAGCGCAGCCGCAGCAGGTGCAGCTCCAGGAAGTACAGCGGGAAGGCGATCCACAGCCCGTCGGGGGAGACCACCAGCAGCGCGGCCCAGGCCGCGCACACTCCGGCCAGCCACACCGCCCCGGCCCGCGCCGAGCGGTGCACCGCGGGGGTCCGTACGCCCGCGAGGTACACGGCGGCCAGCAGCGCGCAGGCCGCGACCACCCAGCCGGCGTCCGGCGCGGAGTCGGCGACGGCCCGGCCGGCGGCGAGGGCGAGCAGGCCGAAGAGCAGCGCGTGCAGGCACAGCCGCAGGATCCGGGAGACCGGGGTGAGGGTGCGGACGCCGGCGGGCGTCGGCGACGGGGGCGGGAGGGCAGCAGTCATGGCCTGACCAGCGTAAGTCCGGGTCCGGGGGCCCCGGTCAACCAAAGGATTGATGTCTTGGTGCGCCCTTCGATACGAGGATCTCTCCTGTGGCGCGATGCCTTGTGTCCACGCGGAACACCAAGGTGGGGAACATGTTCGTCGCATGGAGAGATCTCCGGTTCGCCAAGGGCCGCTTCGCCCTGATGGGCTCGGTCGTACTGCTGATCACGCTGCTGGTCGGCCTGTTGTCCGGGCTCACCGCAGGCCTGGCCCGGGAGAACATCTCGGCCATCACCGGCCTGCCCGCCACCACCCGCCTCGCGTTCGCCGCGCCCGCCGGGGACCAGAAGGTCTCCTTCACCAACTCCCAGGTGCCCGAGAAGGCCTGGCTGGCCTGGCGGGAGCGGCCCGGGGTGACCTCGGCGCAGCCGCTGGGCATCCGCACCACCAACGTCGTCTCGGGTGAGCGCACGGCGGCCGTGTCCGTCTTCGGCGTGGATCCGGCGGGCTCCCTCGCACCCCGGGGGAGCGGCCTCGCCCAGGGCGGGGTGGTCCTGACGCAGAAGGCGGCCGAGGAGCTCGGCGGGCTGACCGCCGGAGCCAGGATCAGGATCGGCCAGGTCGAGATGACCGTGGCCGGCGTCTCCGGCACCGCCTCCTACAGCCACACCCCGGTCGTCTGGATGGACCTCAACGACTGGCAGCGCGTCGGGAACCCCGGCACCTCCATCGACACCCTCGCCACCGTCGTGGCCCTGGACGGCGAGGACGGGACCGACTGGGCGGCCGGCGACGAGGCCACCGGCACCAGGGCGCAGACCGTCGACGAGGCCCTGAGCGCGATCGGCTCGTACACCTCGGAGAACGGCTCGCTCCAGCTGATGCGCGGGTTCCTCTTCGCCATCTCGGCCCTCGTCATAGGAGCCTTCTTCACCGTGTGGACCATCCAGCGCAGCGGGGACATCGCCGTGCTGAAGGCCCTGGGCGCCTCCACCCCGTACCTGCTCAAGGACGCCCTCGGGCAGGCCGTGGTGATGCTGGCCCTCGGCACCGGCGCGGGCACCGCGCTCGCGGCCGGCTTCGGAGCACTGATCAGCGGCGGTGACGTGCCCTTCGTGCTCGACGCCGCCACCGTGCTGGTCCCGGCCGCCGTCATGATCGCGCTCGGCGCGCTGGGCGCCGCCCTGTCCATCCGGCGGATCACCGCCGTAGACCCCCTGACCGCTCTCGGGAGCGCCCGATGACCCTGCTCGTACACGACGTCACGCTCACCTACCCGGACGGCGACGGCCGGCTGACGGCACTGGACGCGGTCGGCCTGGAGGTGCCCGCCGGCACCCTGACGGCCGTGGTCGGCCCGTCCGGTTCCGGCAAGTCCAGCCTGCTGGCGGTCGCCGCCACCCTCGTGACGCCCGACGCGGGCCGGGTGGTCGTCGCCGGGCAGGACACCTCGGCGCTCGGCCCGGGCGAGAAGTCGGCGCTGCGCCGCGAGAAGATCGGCATCGTCTTCCAGCAGCCGAACCTGCTGGCCTCGCTCACCGCCGCCGAACAGCTCCAGGTGATGGCCCACCTCTCCGGCCGGCCCGCGCGGGCCCTGCGCCGGCGGGCCCTGGAGCTGCTGGACGCCGTGGGGCTGGCCGACAAGGCCGACAAGCGGCCGCACCAGCTCTCCGGAGGGCAGCGCCAGCGGATCAACATCGCCCGCGCCCTGATGAACGAGCCCGCCGTCCTGCTGGTCGACGAGCCCACCAGCGCCCTCGACCACGAGCGCGGCTCCGCGATCCTGGACCTGCTGGTCACCCTCACCCGGGAGCGCGCCACCGCCACCGTGCTGGTCACCCACGACCACGCGCACCTGGAGCGGATGGATGCCACGGCGACGATGACCGATGGCCGTCTGACGCGGAGCGCGCGGTCCGTCCCCGCGGCCTGAACCGCGCGGTCTGCCGCGTTTCCCCGTTTCCCCGTTTCCCCGTTTCCCCTCCGGCGGCCCGGCCGCCGGAGGGGTTTTCGCTGCGGCCCCGGGCGGACCCGGCCGCCGGACCCCGCCCCGGGGAGTACGCGAGAGCCCGGCGCCCCCATGGGAGTGGGCGCCGGGCTCCTTCCGCGTCTACCGCCAGGCCAGGGCCTACGCCGGGTTCTGGCTCTGCAGGGCCACCGACAGCTCGGCCGCGACGCCCTGGAGGATCGGCACGAAGGACTCGGCCACGGCCTCGGTCACCCGGCCGGCCGGGCCGGAGATGGAGATCGCGGCGGCGGTCGGCGAGTTCGGCACGGAGACCGCCAGGCAGCGGACTCCTATTTCCTGCTCGTTGTCGTCGACGGCGTAGCCGACCCGCCGGACGACCTCCAGGGCGTCCAGGAAGCCCTCGGGGGTGGTGATGGTCTTCTCGGTCGCGGCGGGCATCCCGGTGCGCGAGAGGAGCGCCCTGACCTCGTCCGCGGGGGTGTAGGCGAGCAGCGCCTTGCCCACGCCGGTGGAGTGCGGCAGCACCCGGCGGCCGACCTCGGTGAACATGCGCATCGAGTGCTTGGACGGCACCTGGGCGACGTAGACGATCTCGTCCCCGTCGAGCAGGGCCATGTTCGCGGTCTCGCCGGTCTCCTCCACCAGGCGCGCCAGGTAGGGGCGGGCCCAGGTGCCCAGCAGCCGCGACGCGGACTCGCCGAGGCGGATCAGCCGGGGTCCGAGGGAGTACCGTCGGTTGGGCTGCTGCCGGACATAGCCGCACGCCACGAGGGTGCGCATGAGGCGATGGATGGTGGGCAGCGGCAGACCGCTGGCGGCGGAGAGCTCGCTGAGGCCGACTTCGCCCCCCGCGTCGGCCATGCGTTCGAGCAGATCGAAGGCGCGCTCGAGGGACTGGACGCCACCGCTGGCGGCGGTGGGCTTGCTGGAGGCGTCGGTGGTGCTGGCGCTGGACGTCGGCACGGGCGCGGTCCTTTCGGTGCTGGCAGGCAAGCAAGCAGCCTACCGGTCGGTCTGCGTCGGCCCTAGAGCCGGGGCGATGCCGTCCCCGCCGGTCAGAGGCGGTTTGTCCGGGTGGCGGACGCCCTCGGGAAGTTGCCCGTCCGGTTCCTGGTGGTGGTAGCTACATTCTGCATAGCGAAATCTTAATTCCATCCTGTGGAAACATCCAATTGCGGTACGTGGTCGTCAGTGGTCCGTCCGGGCGCTCTTGACTGGTTCCGGATCGACGGGAAGACTCCGTCAACAGAACGTTGAATTTCGCTCTGTGGAAGTAGATGGGGAGGTTCCGGTGTCCGACCTGGCTGTGGAACTGGTACTGCGCTCGACGCGCGTCATCACCCCCGAGGGGACGCGTGCCGCTTCGGTGGCCGTCGCCGGCGGGAAGATCGCGGCCGTGCTGCCGTACGAGGCCGACGTACCGGCCGGTGCCCGGCTGGAGGACTTCGGCGACGACGTGCTCCTCCCCGGCCTGGTCGACACCCACGTCCACGTGAACGACCCCGGTCGCACGGAGTGGGAAGGCTTCTGGACGGCCACCCGCGCCGCCGCGGCCGGTGGCATCACCACCATCCTCGACATGCCGCTCAACTCCCTGCCGCCGACCACCACGACCGCCAACCTGGTGGTCAAGCAGGACGTCGCCCGGGCCAAGGCGCACGTGGACGTGGGCTTCTGGGGCGGTGCGCTGCCGGACAACGTCAAGGACCTGCGCCCGCTGCACGACGCCGGCGTCTTCGGCTTCAAGTGCTTCCTGTCGCCCTCCGGCGTCGACGAGTTCCCCCTGCTCGACCAGGAGCAGCTCGCCGCCTCGCTGGCCGAGATCACCGGCTTCGGCGGCCTGCTGATCGTGCACGCCGAGGACCCGCACCACCTGGAGTCCGCGCCGCAGAACCCGGGCCCCAAGTACGCGGACTTCCTGGCCTCGCGTCCCCAGGACGCCGAGAACACCGCGATCCAGAACCTGATCGACCAGGCGAAGCGGCTGAACGCGCGCGTTCACGTCCTGCACCTGTCCTCCGCCTCCGCGCTGCCGCTGATCGCCGCGGCCAAGGCCGAGGGCGTACGGATCACGGTCGAGTCCTGCCCGCACTTCCTCACCCTCACGGCCGAGGAAGTCCCGGACGGCGCCACCGAGTTCAAGTGCTGCCCGCCGATCCGCGAGTCCGCGAACCAGGACGTCCTGTGGGACGCGCTCGCCGACGGCACGATCGACTGCATCGTCTCCGACCACTCTCCGTCCACCGCGGACCTCAAGACCGGCGACTTCGCCACCGCGTGGGGCGGCATCTCCTCCCTCCAGCTCGGCCTTCCGGCCATCTGGACCGAGGCGAAGAAGCGCGGCCGCACCCTCGAGGACGTCGTCCGCTGGATGTCCGCCGCACCGGCCGCCCTCGCCGGTCTGGCGAGCAAGGGCGCGATCGAGGCCGGCTGCGACGCCGACTTCGCCGTCCTGGCCCCTGAAGAAACGTTCACTGTGGACCCGGCCCACCTGCACCACCGCAACCAGGTCACGGCGTACGCGGGCAAGACCCTGCACGGCGTCGTGAAGTCCACCTGGCTCCGCGGAGCGCAGATCGCCGACCACGGCACCCCGTCCGAGCCCACCGGCCGACTCCTTGAAAGGCAGAACTGACAGTGGCGATTGAATCCTTCACCGGCAACGCGAACCCGTACGGAGGCGGCGACCCGTACGCGGACTACCGCAGCGCGGACTTCCCGTTCACCCAGTACGCGAACCTCGCCGCCCGTGAGCTCGGCGCCGGTGTCATCGAGGCCAACGACGAGTTCTTCGCCCAGCGCGAGAACCTGCTGATCTCCGAGGCCGCGCACTTCGACCCCGAGGACTTCGGCCACAAGGGCAAGGTCATGGACGGCTGGGAGACCCGCCGCCGCCGCGGCATCTCCGCCACCCAGCCCTGGCCGACGCCCGAGGACCACGACTGGGCGCTCGTGCGCCTGGGCGCCCCCGGTGTCATCCGCGGCATCGTCGTCGACACCGCCCACTTCCGCGGCAACATGCCGCAGGCCGTCTCCGTGGAGGCCACCAACTGGGAAGGCGCCCTCGCGCCGACCCCGGCGGAGCTCCAGGGCGACGACATCAAGTGGACGACCATCGTCGCCCGCACCCCCGTCGGCGGCCACGCGGCCAACGGCTTCGAGATCGACGCCGAGCAGCGCTTCACGCACCTGCGCGTCAACCAGCACCCCGACGGCGGCATCGCCCGCCTGCGCGTCTACGGCGAGGTCGTGCCCGACCCCAAGTGGCTCGCGGCGCTCGGCTCCTTCGACGTGGTGGCCCTGGAGAACGGCGGCTCCGTCCAGGACGCCTCCAACCGCTTCTACTCCCCGCCGACCAACACCATCAACCCGGGCCGCTCCCGCAAGATGGACGACGGCTGGGAGACCGCCCGCCGCCGCGACAACGGCAACGACTGGATCCGCTACCAGCTCGTCGCCGAGTCCGAGATCCGCGCCGTCGAGATCGACACCGCGTACCTCAAGGGCAACTCGGCCGGCTGGGCCTCCCTGTCGATCAAGACCGGCGAGGAGGGCGAGTGGACGGAGTTCCTGCCGCGCACCCGCCTGCAGCCCGACACCAACCACCGCTTCGTGCTCGACGCCCCGGCGGTCGGCACGCACGTGCGCATCGACATCTTCCCGGACGGCGGCTTCTCCCGCCTGCGCCTGTTCGGCGCGCTGACGGAGGCCGGCACCGCCGCGCACACCGCCCGTCACCAGGAGCTGGGCGGCTGACGCCACCCTCGTGACCGCCCCGGGGGCCGACACCCCCGGGGCATGCGCGAACACCCCGCAGGGGCGCACCGTTTCGACGGTGCGCCCCTGCCGGCTGTCCTGACGGCGCCCGCCCGTGCGCGGGGCCCGGCGGGCTACGCCGCGTGGCCGCCGTCCACCGAGAACTCGGCGCCCGTGACGTACGCGGAGTCCGGGCCCGCGAGGAAGGACACCATGGCGGCCACCTCCTCAGGGGTGGCGAAGCGGCCCAGGGCCGTCATGGCCGACTGCGACGCGGCGTAGGGGCCGTCCGCCGGGTTCATGTCGGTGTCCACCGGGCCCGGGTGGACCAGGTTCGCGGTGATCCCGCGCTCGCCGAGCTCCCGCGAAAGGGCCTTGGTCAGGCCGGTCAGCGCCGCCTTGCTCATCGCGTACAGGGTGCCGCCCGGGCCCGGCACCCGCTGGGTCATGCAGCTGCCGATGGTGATGATCCGTCCGCCCCGGTCCAGTCGGCCGGCCGCCGCCTGGGAGGCCAGGAACGTGCCCCGGACGTTGACCGAGAGGACCCGGTCCACGTCCGCGAGGGTGAGCCCCTCCAGCGGGCCGAGCACTCCGGCCCCGGCGTTGTTCACCAGGACGTCCAGCCGGCCCAGCGTCCGTACGGCCTCGTCCACCGCGCGGCCGGCCCCCTCGGCGTCCCCCGAGTCGACGCGCAGGGCCAGGCCGCGCCGGCCGAGCGCCTCGATCTTGCCGACCACTTCGGCCGCCGCGGCCGCGTCGCTGACGTAGGTGATCGCCACATCCGCCCCGTCCTGCGCCAGCCGCAGCGCCGTCGCCGCGCCGATTCCCCTGCTGCCACCCGTCACCAGGGCCACTGCGTTGCCGTTCATGGTGTTCCTCCCGCGTTGGTTGGTTGCGAGTTCAATGAAATCGCCGGGAGGGCAGCGGCGCTGGCAGGAAACGGACATCGCGTTCGCGCGCGCCGGACTCCGACCGGGCCGGGTCTTCCTGTTCGGGCGCCGGAGCCACGAGATCTTCTGACCCCGGGTCAGGGCCCGTACGTCACGGCCGGGCAGGGGCGGCGGCCGTGCGCAGTTCCGCCAGCGAGCGGCGCTGGACCCCCTGGCCGTCGAAGTTCCCGGGGGCGAGCCAGGCCTCGAAGCCCTGCTTGACCGCCGGCCATTCGGTGTCGGTGACGGAGTACCAGGCGGTGTCGCGGTTGCGGCCCTTGTAGACGACCGCCTGCCGGAAGATCCCCTCGAAGGTGAAGCCCAGACGCTCCGCCGTCTTGCGCGACGGCGCGTTGAGGCTGTCGCACTTCCACTCGTAGCGACGGTAGCCGAGGTCGTCGAAGACGTACTCCATGGCGAGGAACTGGGCCTCGGTCGAGACCGGGCGGCGCTTCATCACCGGGGAGAACATCACGTTGCCGACCTCGACGACCCCGTGGTCCGGGTCCTGCCGCATCAGCGCGAGGGTGCCGGTCGCCGTTCCGGTGGAGAGGTCGATGACCGCGTAGTGCCGCGGGTCCGCGCAGGCGGCCGCGTCCTCGGCGTAGCGGCGGTAGTCCTCCGCGGACTCGAACGGGCCCGTGAACATGTACGTCCAGTCCCGCTGGTCGGCCCCGCCGACGTAGGCCGCATGGAGCTCGGCGGCATGCCGGTCCGCGTCCAGCGGTTCCAGCTGGCAGCGCCCGCCCGCGAGCGTGACCGCGGCGGGCCGGGGCCGGGGGGACCAACCGGGCACGGGCTCGCCGATGGGCTGGTCGTACGCGTTGAGGCGAGGGGGCCTTGCTCCTGCGCCGCTGGGAGTGCTCATGGATCCCATATCACCACGAATGTCCGACGCGGTCCCGCGCGGACGAGTGGCCCCGCCCCTACCGAGAAATTCCGCATCAATTACCTATAGTCGCCAACGAAGCGGACACGTGGACACGTGGACACGGGCAACGGAGGCAGGCGCATGGGCAGGATCGTGGTGGGCGTCGACGGGTCCACGCCCTCGTTGAAGGCACTGGCCTGGGCCCAGCGCCAGGCCGAACTCTCCGGCGCCGCACTGGAGACCGTCACCAGCTGGGAGTACGAAACCTGGGCCGCCACGGTACCCGGCGGCATCACCCCCGATGTCAACCCCGAAGAGCTGGCGCGGCAGATCCAGGACGAGGCCATCGACAAGTCGCTCGACGCCGAAGCGGCCAAGACCCTGACCCGCAGCGTCATCAACGGCGGCCCCGCCCGCGTCCTCCTGGAACGGGCCGAGGGCGCCGACCTCCTCGTCGTCGGGGACCGCGGCCACACCGGACTCGTCGCCACCCTCCTGGGCTCCGTATCGCTCCACGTCACCCAGCACGCCCCCTGCCCCGTCACCGTCGTCCGCGGCGCCGTTTCCTGACCGGGCCAGGCCGTCGACCGGCCAGGCCGTCGACCGGCCCGGCCGTCGGCCCGGTAAAACGCTCGACCGGCCGATCATGCTCGGGTAGCGTGGGCGGGCCCCCCGTGCGAGCCGCCGAAGTCTCCACCTGCCTTCTGCCGTTGGAGAACCGGTGTCCACCCTCGCCGCCCCCGCTCCCGTCGCCGCACCCCGCCGGGCCTGGCTCGCCGATCTGCCGGTGCTGCTCGTCGCCGTCGTCTGGGGCGGCAGCTACCTCGCCGCCAAGGGCGTCACCACCACGCACACCGTCATCGCGGTGCTCGTCCTGCGCTTCGCGCTGGTCCTGCCCGTCCTGGCCGTCGCCGGCCGGCGAAAGCTGCGCGCGCTCACCCCCGCCCAGCTGCGCGGCGCCGGAGTGCTGGGACTCGTACTCGGCGGAATCTTCCTGCTGGAGACCTACGGGGTCGTCCACACCTCCGCCACCAACGCCGGGCTCATCATCAGCCTGACCATGATCTTCACCCCGCTCGCCGAGTCGGCCGTCCGGCGCACGGCCCCCTCGCCGGCCTTCCTCGGCGCCGCGGCCGTCTCCGTGTGCGGGGTCGTGCTGCTCACCCAGGGGGCGGGCTTCACCACCCCGAGCTCCGGGGACCTCCTCATCCTCGGCGCCGCGCTCGCGCGGACCGCGCACGTCCTGCTCATGTCCCGGATCAAGGCCGTGCAGGAGGCCGACTCGCTCTCCCTGACGACCGTCCAGCTCGGGACCGCCGTCACCGTGTTCGCCGTACTGGCCCTGCTGCCCGGCACCGGCGCGAGCCCCTGGGCGGCCGCCGCCGGCTTCGGCGCCGCCGAGTGGGCCGGACTCGCCTTCCTGTCCGTCTTCTGCACCCTGTTCGCCTTCTTCGTCCAGATGTGGGCCGTCCGCCGCACCTCGCCGTCCCGCGTCAGCCTGCTGCTCGGCACCGAACCCCTCTGGGCGGCCGCGGCGGGCATCGCCCTCGGCGGCGAGCGGCTCGGCGCGGCCGGTTTCGCGGGGGTCGCGCTGGTGCTCGCGGGTACCGCCTGGGGGCGGCGCGCGGCTGGCTGAACGAATGGCCGAAAGCCGCTCCGGGCAGTTCAACTCCCGGTCTAGGGTGACCACATGCCGGTTCTGGACCTCAGTACGATCGCCGCAGACTTCAACGAGAACCCGTACCCCCACTACGCCCGCATGCGTGCGGAAGGGCCCGTCCACCGGGTGAAGGCGGCGGACGGCCAGGAGGTCTGGCTGATCGTCGGCCACCAGGAGGCCCGCCAGGCCCTCACCCACCCCGCGGTGTCCAAGAACTGGCTGTCCTCCGGGCTCTACACGGACCGGGAGCGGACCGAGGCCAGCGCCAACATGATGCGCGCCGACCCGCCCGACCACACCCGGCTGCGCCGGCTGGTCTCCCGTTCCTTCGCCCCCGGCCGGATCGAGGGACTGCGCCCGCGCATCCAGGAGATCGTCGACGGACTGCTCGACGGGATGGAGGCCCTTCCCGAGTGCCGCGCCGACCTGATCGAGGCCTTCGCCCAGCCGCTGCCCATGACCGTGATCTGCGAGCTCCTCGGGGTCCCGGAGGCCGACCGCGGCGCCTTCCGCGGCTGGATCACCGAGATGGTCTCGCCCACCGGGGTCGAGTCCGAGAACGCGGCCGTGCGCGCCATGACCTCCTACACGGCCGAGCTCGTCGACGCCAAGATCGCCCGTCCCGGCGAGGACCTGCTCAGCGACTGGGTGACGAGCCGGGGCGACGGGGGAGACCGGCTCTCCCGGCAGGAGCTGGTCGCCATGGCCGTCCTGATGATGGTCGGCGGGCACGAGACCACCGTGCACCTGATCTCCAACGGGATGCGGGCGCTGCTCACCCACCCCGAGCAGCTCGCCGCGCTGCGCGCCGACCCCGGCGGCCTGATCGACGGCGCCGTCGAGGAGATCCTGCGCTACGACGGCCCGGTGGAGACGGCCACCTTCCGTTTCGCCGGCACGGACCTGGAGATCGGCGACACCTTCATCGAGGCGGGCTCCGCCGTCCTCGTCTGCCTCGCCGCGGCGGACCGCGACCCGGCCCGCTTCGACCGCCCGGACGCGTTCGACATCCGCCGCACCGCCCGCGGCGGGCACATCGCCTTCGGGCACGGCATCCACCACTGCGTCGCCGCCCCGCTCGGCAGGCTGGAGGGCCGGATCGCGATCCGGTCCCTGCTGGAGCGCTTCCCGGACCTCCGCGCGGAGCCGGCCGTCCTCACCTGGACGCCCGGGACCCTGGTCCGGGGGACGACCCGGCACCCGGTGTGCTGGTAGCGGGGATGCGCCGGACTGACGGTTTACGGGCCTCAGAGGTCCGGGAGCTCCTCCAGGGCCACCCGGCGCCGCTCCCGCCGCGAGAGCTCGCAGGCCTCCGCCACCCGGAACGCGGCGAGCGCCTCGACGCCGTCGCAGGGATTGGGGCCCTCGCCCCGCACCAGCCGGACGAAGGCCGCCAGCTCGGCCTCGTAGGCGGGGGCGAAGCGTTCCAGGAACCCCGGCCACGGTTTGGTCGCCGGGGGCGGGCCCTGCGGTTCGGTCGAGGCGATCGGCGTGCGGTCGTCCAGCCCGGTGGAGACCTGGTCCAGCTCCCCGGCCAGCTCCATCCGGACGTCGTACCCGGCGCCGTTGCACCGCGTACCGGTACTGGAGACCAGCGTCCCGTCGTCCAGGGTGAGGACGGCCGCGGCCGTGTCGATGTCGCCCGCCTCCCGGAACTGCGCCGGCCCCGCGTCCGACCCGGCGGCGTACACCTCGCGCACCTCGCGGCCCGTCACCCAGCGGACCATGTCGAAGTCGTGCACCAGGCAGTCCCGGAACAGCCCGCCCGAGGTCCGCAGGTACTCGGCGGCCGGCGGAGCGGGGTCCGCGGTCGTGGTCCGTACGGTGTGCAGCCGGCCCAGGGCCCCGGAGCGGACCAGGTCGCGCGCCGTCGCGTAGCCCGCGTCGAAGCGGCGCATGAACCCGAGCTGGAGCACCCCGCCGGCCGCCGCCACCTCGCGCAGCACCGCCAGGGTGCGGTCCAGGTCCGGGGCGACCGGCTTCTCGCAGAACACCGGCAGCCCGCCGCGGACCGCCCGTACGACGAGGTCGGCGTGCCCCTCGGTGGCGCAGGACACCACCAAGGCGTCCACGCCCCAGGTGAAGATCTGCTCGACGGTGGGCGCGGCGGTGGCCCCGAGCCGGTCCGCGAGCCGCACCGCCCGCGCGGGGTCGGCGTCCGCGAGCAGGAGCGAGCCCGCGTCCGCCTGCCGGGCCAGTGCCGCCGCGTGGAAGGAACCGATCCGGCCCGTTCCGATGAGCCCGATGCGCATGCACTCAACGTGGCCCCGTCCGGGGGAGCTGTCAATCTGTCCCGCTGTGTCCGACACGGTCCGCAATGGCCCCGATGACCTTGCATGGTGCACTGTGACGGATACTGGGCGGCTGCGGCTTGAAACATATGACCGTTTTGACGACCGGGTACCGCGGCGGGACAGCGCTCGCGGAACGGCCCGACAAGCGAAAGGCACGGGCAGACGTGGCTAGGGTTCGGACAGGGGTACGCCTCGTGGGCGCGGTGCTCGCGGCGGTACTGGGCGCCTCCCTCGTGGGCTGCAGCAGTACGGGCGGCAAGCGCGCCGAGGACCGCGCGAAGGCCGAGGCGGCGGGCCGGCCCGCCGTTTCCACTCCGCGCTGGACCTTCGCGATGGTCACCCACGCGGGAGACGGGGACACCTTCTGGGACATCGTGCAGAAGGGGGCCAAGGAGGCCGCGGCGAAGGACAACATCAACTTCGTCTACGCCCACGACGACCAGGCACAGCAGCAGGCCCAGTTCGTCCAGAACGCCATCGACCAGAAGGTCGACGGGCTGATCGTCTCCCTGGCCAAGCCCGAGGCCCTCAAGGACGTCCTCGCCAAGGCCGTCAAGGCCGGCATCCCGGTGATCACGGTCAACTCCGGATCCGCCGAGTCCGCCGCCTACGGAGCGCTCACCCACATCGGCCAGGACGAGGTCATCGCCGGCGAGGCGGTCGGCACCGAGCTGGGCAAGCGCGGCCGCAAGAAGGCCGTCTGTGTCCTGCACGAGCAGGGCAACGTGGGCCACGAGCAGCGCTGCGCCGGAGCGAAGAAGACCTTCGCCGAATCCGGCGGGACGATGGAGAACCTGTACGTCGAGGGCACCAACATGCCGTCCGTCCAGGCGGCCCTGCAGGCCAAGCTCCAGGCAGACCCCTCCGTCGACGCGATCGTCACCCTCGGCGCGCCCTTCGCCCCGACGGCCGTCAAGGCCAAGGAGGCGGCCGGCAGCAAGGCCGAGGTCGACACCTTCGACCTGAACGCCTCCGTGGCCCGCGACCTGAAGTCCGGCGCCCTCGGATTCGCCGTCGACCAGCAGCCCTACCTCCAGGGCTACGAGGCCGTGGACCTGCTCTGGCTCTACCGCTACAACGCCGACGTCCTCGGCGGCGGCAAGCCGGTGCTCACCGGGCCGCAGATCGTCACCGGGGCCGAGGCGGCCACCCTGGAGAAGTTCATCAACCGGGGCAGCCGATGAGCACCACCACCAAGGCCCCCGCTCCGGCCCCCGCCCCCGTCCCGCGCGACGAGCGGCTCGCCCCCACCTCGCTGCTGCGCCGCCTGCTCGGCCGCCCCGAGCTCGGCGCGGTGGTCGGCGCGGCCGCCGTCTTCGTCTTCTTCTCCTTCGCCGCGGACAGCTTCCTGCGGGCCTCCAGCCTGAGCACGATCCTGTACTCGGCCTCCACCATCGGCATCATGGCCGTCCCGGTGGCCCTGCTCATGATCGGCGGCGAGTTCGACCTGTCCGCCGGGGTCATGGTCACCTCCTCGGCGCTGCTCAGTTCGATGTTCAGCTACCAGATGACCGCCAACGTCTGGGTGGGCGTCCTCGTATCGCTGCTGGTCACCCTGGGGATCGGGTTCTTCAACGGGTTCATGCTGACCCGCACGAAACTCCCCAGCTTCATCATCACGCTCGGCACGTTCCTGATGCTGACCGGCCTGAACCTCGGCTTCACCAAGCTGATCAGCGGCTCGGTCTCCACCAAGACCATCGCCGACATGGAGGGCTTCTCCTCCGCCCGCGCGCTCTTCGCCTCGCAGTGGACCTTCGGCTCGGTCACCCTCAAGGTCACCATCCTGTGGTGGCTGGTCCTGGTCGCCGTGGCCACCTGGATCCTGCTGCGCACCCGCGCCGGGAACTGGATCTTCGCCGTCGGCGGCGGTGCGGACGCCGCCCGGGCGACCGGCGTACCGGTCGTGAAGACCCGTATCGGCCTGTACATGGGCGTCGCGCTGTGCGCCTGGATCTCCGGGCAGCACATCCTCTTCTCGTTCGACGTGGTCCAGTCGGGCGAGGGCGTCGGCAACGAGTTCCTCTACATCATCGCGGCCGTCATCGGCGGCTGTCTGATGACCGGCGGCTACGGCTCGGCCATCGGCTCCGCCGTGGGCGCCTTCATCTTCGGCATGACCAGCAACGGCATCGTGTACGCCCAGTGGAACCCGGACTGGTTCAAGTTCTTCCTCGGCGCGATGCTGCTGCTGGCCACGCTGCTCAACGCATGGGTCCGCAAGCGGGCGGAGGCGAAGTGACGATGACCGAGACCGCAGCCGGGGCCACCCCGGACACCGCACCCGCCCTGGTGAAGCTGACCGACGTCAGCAAGTACTACGGCAACATCCGCGCCCTCCAGGATGTCTCCCTGGAGGTCTCGGCCGGCGAGATCACCTGCGTCCTGGGAGACAACGGCGCCGGCAAGTCCACCCTGATCAAGATCATCGCGGGGCTGCACCGACACGACGCCGGCACCTTCGAGATCGAGGGCGAGGAGACCGTGCTCGCCAACCCGCGCGCCGCCCTCGACCGCGGCATCGCCACCGTCTACCAGGACCTCGCCGTGGTCCCGCTCATGCCCGTCTGGCGTAACTTCTTCCTCGGCTCCGAGCCCACCAAGGGCCGCGGCCCGCTCCGCCGCCTCGACGTGGAGCTGATGCGCCGGACCACCCGCGCCGAGCTGCTGCGCATGGGCATCGACCTGCGGGACGTGGACCAGCCCATCGGCACCCTGTCCGGCGGCGAGCGGCAGTGCGTGGCCATCGCCCGCGCCGTCCACTTCGGCGCCAAGGTCCTCGTCCTGGACGAGCCCACCGCCGCCCTCGGCGTCAAACAGTCCGGGGTGGTCCTCAAGTACGTCGCCGCGGCCCGTGACGCGGGTCTCGGCGTGGTCCTGATCACGCACAATCCGCACCACGCCCACCTGGTCGGGGACCGCTTCGTGCTGCTCAAACGCGGCACCATGGCGGGCAGCCACACCCGGGACTCGATCACCCTGGACGAGCTCACCCGGCAGATGGCGGGCGGCTCCGAGCTCGACGAACTGAGCCACGAGCTGGAGCGAGTGGCAGAATCAGGACCTGACCACACGCCCCGACCCGAAAACACCGCCGGCCCCACCACGGGCACCACCGCATCCTGAGGGACGACACGACTCGATGAGCACGTACCGGGACTTCACGCTCGCCCACCGGGGGGCGGCGCGGGGCACCGTCCTGCGGACCATCGGGACCCGTGAGCGCAGGTCGCACCTGACCGCCCCGCGCGTTCCGACCGTCGGCATCGACATCGGCGGCACCAAGGTGATGGCCGGGGTCGTCGACGCCGACGGGGTCATCCTGGAGAAGATCCGGACCGAGACCCCGGACAAGTCCAAGAGCCCCAAGGTGGTCGAGGACACCATCGTCGAGCTGGTCCTCGACCTCTCCGACCGGCACGACGTGCACGCCGTGGGCATCGGCGCCGCCGGCTGGGTCGATGCCGACCGCTCCCGCGTGCTGTTCGCCCCGCACCTGGCCTGGCGCGACGAACCGCTGCGCGACGCCCTCCAGTCCCGGCTCGCGGTCCCGGTCATGGTGGACAACGATGCCAACACCGCCGCCTGGGCCGAGTGGCGCTTCGGCGCCGGCCGGGGCGAGGACCACCTGGTCATGATCACCCTGGGCACCGGGATCGGCGGGGCCATCCTGGAAGGCGGCCAGGTCAAGCGCGGCCGCTACGGGGTGGCCGGCGAGTTCGGCCACATGCAGGTGGTCCCCGGCGGCCACCGGTGCCCCTGCGGCAACCGCGGCTGCTGGGAGCAGTACAGCTCCGGCAACGCCCTGGTCCGCGAGGCCCGCGAGCTGGCCGCCGCCGACTCCCCGGTCGCGTACAACCTCATCGCCCGGGTCGGCGGCAACGTCCACGAGATCACCGGGCCGCTCATCACCGAGCTGGCCCGCGAGGGCGACGCCATGTGCGTCGAGCTCCTCCAGGACATCGGCCAGTGGCTCGGCGTCGGCATCGCCAACCTCGCGGCGGCCCTCGACCCCTCCTGCTTCGTCATCGGGGGCGGCGTCAGCGCCGCCGACGACCTGCTGATCGGCCCCGCCCGAGATGCCTTCCGCCGCCACCTCACCGGCCGCGGCTACCGCCCCGAGGCCCGCATCGCCAAGGCCCAGCTCGGCCCCGAGGCCGGCATGGTCGGCGCCGCCGACCTCTCCCGGCTGGTCGCCCGCCGCTTCCGCCGGGCCACGCGCCGGCGCGTCGAGCGGTACGAGCGCTACGCGCAGTTCGGCCGCCGCGACACGACCACCGGCCCCGAGGACCAGGACCAGCAGTGACCCCGCCTTCCCTGCCCCGCCAGGCCCCGCCCCCCGACGAACGGTCCGACGCGTCCACCCCCGCAGAGGACCGCAAGCACGTGGTGCGGCGCCGCTGGATCACGGCGATCATCATCCTGCTCCTCGTCGGCGTCCCGGCGGGCTACCTCGCCGTCTCCGCCCAGCAGAGCCGCCAGAGCGGCCGGGACAAGGCCGCCAAGGTCGGCGCCGCGAAGGTCCGCGGCGGCTGGCCCTCCAAGGTGCAGCGCAGCATCTACGAGGTCCCGATCCCGGTGAAGGCCTCGCGGGTGGGGTACCTGGAGACCAACAACTGGCACACCAGCCGCCTGTACGTGCAGTTCGGGGTCACCCCCCAGGAGCTCGACACCTTCCTCACCGATGTCGGCACGAGCCGCGAGGCCCTGACCCGCGGAGTGTCGATCTCCCCGGGCGACACCACGTCCGCGGGCTGGCGCTGGGGCCCGAAGGGCAGCTGGTACGGGATCACCCTGGACGCCCCGGACCCCCGCCCCACCCGTGACATCACCGTCGACCTCAGCCACCCCGGGTACCCCAAGGTCTACGTGGTCTCCACGGCGGTGCCGTAGGCGGCACCGGGGGCATCACCCCGCGGGGGTACAGTGCGTCCCGGAGGCGGGGCCGTAGCGCAGAGGTCGTCGCGCGCGGTCTCCAAAACCGCGAGGACGCCGGTTCGAATCCGGTCGGCTCCGTCTTCCCTCCTTCCCTCCGCCCGGCGGCGCCCGCGGCGCTAGCCTTGGATCATGAAGCTCACCAAGCGGCTGCACTCCTGCGTCCAGCTGGAGAAGGACGGGCTCGTGCTCGTCATCGACCCGGGCGCCTTCAGCGAACCGGACGCCGGTCTCGGCGCCGACGTCCTGCTCGTCACCCACGAGCACCCCGACCACTTCGAGGAGGGCCGGCTGCGCGCCGCCCTCGACGCGAACCAGGCGGCCCAGCTGTGGACCCTGCGCAGCGTCGCGGAGAAGCTCGCCCCCGCCTATCCGGGCCGCGTCCACACCGTGGGCCACGGCGACGCCTTCACCGCGGCCGGCTTCGACGTCCAGGTGCACGGCGAGCTGCACGCCGTGATCCACCCGGACATCCCGCGGATCACCAATGTCGGCTACCTGGTGGACGGTTCCGTCTTCCACCCGGGCGACGCGCTGACCGTGCCCGCCACCCCCGTCGAGACCCTCATGCTCCCGGTGCACGCGCCCTGGAACAAGATCGCCGAAGTGATCGACTACGTGCGCGAGGTCAAGCCGCTCCGGACCCTCGCCATCCACGACGCGGGCCTGACCGACATCGTGCTGCCGATCTACGCCAACCAGATCGGCAACCTCGGCGGCGCCGAGTACGGCCGACTCACCGCGGGGCACACCGCCGACCTGTGACTGTCGGTGCCGGGCGGTAGGTTGGACGGCATGCGTATCGCCACGTTCAACGTCAACTCCATCACCGCCCGGCTGCCGCGCCTGCTGGCCTGGCTGGAGAGCTCCGCCGCCGATGTCGTGTGCATCCAGGAGACCAAGTGCTCCGCGGAGCAGTTCCCGTACGAGGAGCTCCGCGCCCTGGGCTACGAGTCCGCCGTCAACGCCACCGGACGGTGGAACGGCGTGGCCCTGCTCTCCAAGGTGGGCCTGGAGGACGTGGTCGTGGGGCTGCCCGGCGGGCCCGACTACGAGGGCGTCGAGGAGCCCCGCGCCATCTCCGCCACCTGCGGCGGCGTGCGGGTCTGGTCGGTGTACGTGCCCAACGGGCGCGAGGTCGAGCACGACCACTACGGCTACAAGCTGGAGTGGTTCCGGGCCCTGTCCGCCGCCGTCGCGGAGGACGCGGCGGGGGAGCGCCCCTTCGCGGTGCTCGGCGACTTCAACGTGGCCCCGACCGACGAGGATGTCTACGACCCGGCGGTCTTCGAGGGCCTCACCCACGTCACCCCGGCCGAGCGGGCCGCCCTGGAGCAGCTGCGGGCCGCCGGACTCTCCGACGTCTTCCCGCGCGCGCTCAAGTACGACCGGCCCTACACCTTCTGGGACTACCGGATGCTGGCCTTCCCGAAGAACAGGGGCATGCGCATCGACCTGGTCTACGGCAACGCCGCCTTCGTCAAGGCCGTCACCGACTCCTACGTGGACCGCGAGGAGCGCAAGGGCAAGGGCGCCTCCGACCACGCACCGGTGGTCGTCGACCTGGAGGTCTAGCTCCCGCCCCGGTGCCGGAGGAGGGATGGGGCCTTCGCGCGTGATCCTTCAGGCGCGCCCTATGGCCGGTCGCGGATCCTGGTGTCAGGCTGGCTCCATGAACATCCCTTTCCTGGCCAACTGGATCAACCGACATGAAACGGACCGCGGCGCGGGGCTCGCCGCGGCCCTCGCGGACGATCCCGAGGGCATCAACGAGTTGTTCGCGGAATGCGAGATGCTGCGCGCCCACGCCCGCTCGGCAGGTCTCGAACTCGACGAGAGCCCGGGCTCGTTGGAGGGGATCGACCAGCTGATGCCGCGCTGGCGCCGGGATCCGGAGATCACCCCGTGGCTCGGCAACGACGCGGGCTTCTACCTCGGCACGGTGATCGTCCGCTCCGTTCCGGGCGCCGCCTGGCAGGTGTGGCCCAACGGCCAGCCGATGATCCGGCTGGCCTCGGGGCGCGAGCTGAACGTGGTCGAGTCGGGGGTGTCCTGGGCGATGACGGGATCCCCCGAGCTCAGCCAGGCGTACGCCGAGGCCTCGGAGGGCTGAACTGCCCCGGAATTCCGCGCCGCCACGAAAGGCTGACCTCGGGCGCCTTTATGCGGCATTTAGGCGTGTCGCGATGAAGTGCCCTTCCGCGGCTGGATAGTTTGCGCTGACCTCGACACACCGACAAGTGGGCAGGGCAGCGTATGGCCGTCGATCCGTTGATCGAGCTGCGGGACGTCAACAAGCACTTCGGACAACTGCACGTCCTCCAGGACATCAACCTCACCGTCGGCCGCGGGGAGGTGGTGGTGGTCATCGGCCCCTCCGGCTCCGGGAAATCCACCCTGTGCCGGGCGATCAACCGGCTGGAGACCATCGAGTCGGGCACGATCACGCTCGATGGGAAGCCGCTGCCGGCCGAGGGCAAGGAGCTCGCCGCGCTCCGCGCGGACGTGGGGATGGTCTTCCAGTCCTTCAACCTCTTCGCGCACAAGACGGTCCTCGCCAACGTCTCCCTCGCGCAGGTCAAGGTCAGGAAGCGCAAGAAGGAGGAGGCGGACAAGCGCTCCCGCGAGCTGCTGGAGCGGGTCGGCCTGGCGAACCAGGCCGAGAAGTTCCCGGCCCAGCTCTCCGGCGGCCAGCAGCAGCGCGTGGCCATCGCCCGGGCGCTCGCCATGAACCCCAAGGCCCTCCTCTTCGACGAGCCCACCTCCGCGCTCGACCCGGAGATGATCAACGAGGTGCTGGAGGTCATGCAGCAGCTCGCCGCGGAGGGCATGACCATGGTCGTGGTCACGCACGAGATGGGCTTCGCCCGCTCCGCCGCCAACCGCGTGGTGTTCATGGCCGACGGAAAGATCGTCGAGGACCGGACCCCGGAGGCCTTCTTCACCGCCCCCGAGAGCGACCGGGCCAAGGACTTCCTCTCCAAGATCCTCAAGCACTGAGGGGCGGCCCGATGAGACACCCGATGGAACGCGCGCGCCCGCGCATCCGCACCGCCGCCCTCGCCCTGGCCCTCGTGCTCGTGGGGGCCCTCGCCGGATGCGGGAAGTCCGGCAGCCCGCCGGTCAAGGGACCGCAGCCCGAGGACCTGCCCGTCTACCAGGTCGCGACCGGCTTCCAGCTGCCGGACTCCCCGACCTGGGAGAAGGCCAAGCGGCGCGGCCACCTCGTGGTCGGCGCCAAGGAGGACCAGCCGTACATGGGGGAGAAGGACCCCGCGAGCGGCCGCTACTCCGGCTTCGACATCGAGATCGCCAAGATGATGTCGGCCTCGCTCGGCTTCGACCCCAAGACGATCGAGTTCAAGACCATCGCCTCCGCGAACCGCGAGACGGCTCTGCAGAACGGCCAGATCGACTACTACGTGGGCACCTACACGATCAACGACAACCGCAAGAAGCAGGTCGGCTTCGCCGGCCCCTACTTCATGGCCGGCCAGTCCCTGCTGGTGCGCAAGGGGGAGACGGAGATCAAGGGTCCCGAGGACCTCGCCGGCAAGAAGGTCTGCTCGGCCGCCGGCTCCACCCCGTATCAGCGGCTCCAGAAGGAGTTCCCGCGGGCCGTCCTCGTCGCCTACGACACGTACTCGGTCTGCGTGGACAACCTGCTCACCTACCAGGTCGACGCCGTCTCCACGGACGACTCGATCCTCCTCGGCTACGCGGCCAAGGTCCCCGAGGAGCTCAAGGTGGTCGGCAAGCCCTTCTCCGAGGAGCCCTACGGCATTGGCGTCCCGCGCTCCGACAACGCCCTGCGGTTCGCCCTCGACGACGCGCTCGCCGCGAACGAGAAGAACGGCAACTGGAAGAAGGCCTACGAGGCCACGCTCGGCCTCTCCGGCCAGCCCGCGCCGACACCGCCCGCCATCGACCGCTACCCGGCGAGCTGAGGGGAGAGCGCACCGCCATGGACGTACTCACCGAAAACTTCTCGCTCTACGGGAAGGGCTTCCTCGGCACCGTGGAACTCACGGTCTACGCCTCCCTCCTGGCCCTGGTCCTCGGTTTCCTGATGGCCTCCTTCCGCGTCGCCCCCGTCGGCTCCTTCCGGGTCTTCGGCACCGTCTGGGTGACCATCCTGCGCAACACCCCGCTCACCCTGCTCTTCTTCGCCGTCCTGCTCGGCCTGCCCCGCTTCGGCCTGGTGCTGCCCTTCCAGCTCTTCGCCGTGCTGGCCCTGGGCTGCTACACGTCGGCCTTCATCTGCGAGGTCCTGCGCTCCGGCATCAACACCGTGCCCAAGGGCCAGGGCGAGGCGGCCCGCAGCCTCGGCATGTCCTTCGGCCAGACCCTGGGCACGGTCGTCCTGCCCCAGGCCTTCCGGTCCGTGATCCCGCCCATCGGCTCCACCCTGATCGCGCTCGCCAAGAACTCCGCGATCGCCGGGGCCTTCAGCGTCACCGAGCTGCTGGGCACGTACAAGACCCTCAACGAGCTGGGCTACAGCATCATCTGGACCTTCGTCTGGATCGCGGTGGGCTACCTGATCATCACCCTGTCCATCAGCGCGCTGTTCAACGTGCTCGAAAAGCGCTACGGAGTCGCCCGATGACCGCGCACGCGCTCCACGGTGACCTGGAGTCCACCGCCCTCTACGACCTGCCGGGCCCGCGCGCCCAGCGCCGCCACTTCTTCTACGGGATCGCCTCGACGCTCGTCATCCTCGCCCTGCTCGGCTGGCTGCTCTACCTGCTCTTCGACACGAACCAGTTCACCGCCGCCAAGTGGAGCCCCTTCACCTACACGGGCATCCAGGAGCTGCTGCTCAAGGGGCTCTGGAACACCCTCAAGGCCTTCGCCTACGCCTCGGTCCTCTCGCTCGTGCTCGGCGCGGTGCTCGCGACCGGCCGCCTCTCGGTCCACCGGCCGGTGCGCTGGCTGTCGACGCTGTGCGTGGAGTTCTTCCGGGCCATGCCCGTGCTGGTGATGATCTTCTTCATCTTCGTCGCGCTCAAGGTCCAGCCGCTGCCCGCGCTGGTCGCCGGACTGACCCTGTACAACGGCTCGGTGCTGGCCGAGGTCTTCCGCACGGGCATCAACTCGGTCGAGAAGGGCCAGCGCGAGGCCGCGTACGCCCTGGGCATGCGCAAGACCCAGGTGATGACCCACGTCCTGGCCCCGCAGGCGGTCCGGGCGATGCTGCCCACGATCATCAGCCAGCTCGTGGTCGCCCTGAAGGACACCTCGCTCGGCTACCTGATCACCTACGAGGAGTTCCTGCACGCGGGCAAGCTGATCGCATCCAACCTCGACTACGACCTGCCCTTCATCCCCGTCGTGATGATCATCTCGCCGATCTACATCGGGATGTGCATGCTCCTGTCCTGGTTCGCCACCTGGGTGGCCCGGCGCGAGCGCCACAACCCCAAGACGAAGGCGGTCGGCATCGACATCGACACGGCCGACCCCTCGGCGGCCCTGCCGGGCCGGATCTGACCCGGAGGGCGAACCCCCAGAGCCACACCCGGCCCGGCTGCAGCCGTGGATCACTGCTCGCGCAGCGGCACCGAGACGTACGAGGGATCGGTGCGCGGCGAGGAGAAGGTCAGCTGCGCGCCGGTCGGGTTGTGCTCGATGTACAGCGGATCCACGCTGTCGACGACGACCGCGAGGCGGTGCCCGGCCGGGACGTCGTAGGCGGTGGAGAAGAGCTCCAGGTCCACGCCGAAGGAGCGGCCGGCCGGCTTGTCGTGGAAGGTGTACGGGGCGTTGCTGATCAGCTTGCCGATCCCGAGCGGGCCCACGTCGTAGAGGTACGCGACGAAGGTGCCGTCGGACTTCGTGGGCGTGAGCGTGGTGTGCAGCTTCACCGTGCCCCGCACCCGGCGCTCCTGCGCGTAGCGCGGCGACTGCCAGACGGCGGCGAAGGCGCGGGGGAGCAGCGGGATGGAGGCGGTGGGGGGCGCCTGGGCGATCTGGTCGAGCAGGCTGGACAGCATGACGATCCCGCCGTCTGCACCGGAGTCGATGCCGGTGAAGAGGTGCTCGCTGTCGGAGAGCATCAGCTTCTCGGCGCCGCCGGAGCCGACCGACTTCCAGTCGGCGTATCCCTCGTACCCGCCGTCGCTGCGGGGTTTGATCTGTACCGGGGCCTCGGCGTCCACGCCGTTGGGCGCGCCCTTGAGGTAGTGGTCGAACCAGCGGTGGGCGTTGGTCCAGGTGTCGTTGGGCAGTCCGAGGAGCCCGGTGGCCTCGGCGGTGGCGTGGTCGCCCGGGCGGAACTCCAGGCGCTTGGGGCCGGTCAGCTTCTCGAAGAACTTCGCGTACTGGTTGGGCGGGAAGATGGTGTCGCCCCAGGCGTTGCCGAGCATGATCGCGGCGCCGTTGGCGTTGATCGCGTCCACCTTCTCGGCGGCGGAGCGCTTCTTGCCCCACTCGATCATCTGCGGTTCCCGGTCCAGCTTCGATCCCAGGAAGTCGCCGAGGATCCCCTGGAGTTCGGGGCCGGGGCGGCCGGTGAGGAAGCCGGCGCCGCCGAGCAGGGCGGCCGCCTGGAGGTGCTGGGTGCGGCCGGAGTAGATGGACTCGATGAGATCGGCCCAGCCGCTGAGCGCGACCACGGCCTTGATGCGCGGATCGCTCGCGGAGGCCAGCAGGCTGATGCCCGCACCGTACGAGACCCCGCCCATGCCGATGTGCGCGGCGTCGGCCGGGGTGTTGGCGAGGGCCCAGTCGATGACGGCGGAGACGTCCGCGACGTCCGCGGGGCCGGCGGTCTCGATCTCGCCGCCGGAGAGCCAGAACCCGCGCGAGGTGTAACTGACCACCACGTAGCCGGAGTCGGCGAGCTGCTTGGCCTGCGCGATGTATTCGATCTGCGGCAGGCCCCAGCTGGTCGGCAGGACGATCAGCGGATACTTCGTGCCGGTGCCGGCCGCGGCGCCCGCCGGGGCGAAGACGTTGCCCTTGAGGGTGATGCCACCGGAGCCGGGGATGTCGTGGAAGGTGATTCCCGAAGCGGCTGCCGTGGTGTCCGCGGAGACGGCGGTCGTGCGGGCGGGAGCCGCCTGGGCCTGATGGGGGGCCAGGCCCAGGGCGGCTGCTGCCAGTACGGCTGCCATGGCAGTCGCGGTTCTGGTGGTGCGGACCGTGCGGACCATCGATCGCTCCTCGCGTGCGCCGGGTGTCAAAGTGACCCGACGGTAACGGGAGGGGATTACCGGAAGTAACCCGTGAGTAAGTTACGTGCCGGTAACGATTGAATGATGGTCAACTTCGCATGATGCGCACGAGGGGGTGCGGACCGGCCCGTCCGGGCTCAGCCGGCCTGCGGGGCTCCGGCCGCGGCGCTCTTGCCCTGCCACTGCTCCCAGGTGAGGTTCCACTCGCCGTAGCCGTTGCCCACGTCCGGGTTGCCCTTGGAGCCCTGCCCCACGACCTCGAACGGGTCCCCGGCCTGGGCGGCGGCGAAGAACGCCTTGGCGTTCTCGTCGCTCATGCCCACGCAGCCGGAACTGGTGTTGGCGCGGCCGAAGTTGGCGGTGTTCCACGGCGCGGCGTGCACGTACATGCCCGACCAGGTCAGCCGGATCGAGTAGTCGACCATCTTGTCGTAGGAGTCGCCCAGGCCCACCGTCTGGGAGTCCATCCGGATGGTGCCCTCCTTGGCCATCATCACCATCTTCCCGTCCCAGGAGGCCTTCTTGCCGCCGGGCGTGCCCGCCGAGACCGGGATGGTGCTGACGACCTGGCCGTCTTCGGTGACCGTGGCCTTCTTCGTGTCGAGGTTCACCTTCACCTCGCGGTCCTTGCCTATCTTGAACTCGGTGTTGTAGTCCTTCACGAACATCCCGCCGCCCGGGCCGGAGTCGACACCGTTCAGGTTCATCTGGACCTTCACGTCCGTACCGGACTTCCAGTACTCCTTGGGCCGCCAGTCCACCCGGTCCTTGCCGGAGTAGTCCGTGATCCAGCCCCACGAGCCCTCGGTGTTGTTCGAGGTGGTCACCTTGAGCTGCTTCTCGACCGCCGCCTTGTCCTTCACCGGGTTGTCGAAGACGATCGAGACCGGCATGGCCACACCCACGGTGCTGCCCTTGGGGATGTTGATCGAGACCTTGTTCACCTTGTCGGGGGCCGAGGTCTTGAACGTCGTCGTGGCGCTCTGGCTGTCCGTGTTCTGGGCCTCGACCTTGTAGTCGGCCGAGGGCAGGGCGTTGCCCTGCGAGGTCCAGGTCTTCCCGTCGGCGGTTATCTGCCCGGCCAGTTCCCCGCCCTTGGCGTCCGTGACCTTCACCGCCGCGAGCTTCCCCTCGGCGATCGTCACGGTCACCGGCACCCCCGCCTTCACCTGGTCGCCGGTGAGGTTCACCGAGACCGCCATGGCCGGCTTCTCCTTCATCTCCGCCTTGGCTCCGCCACCCGCGGTGGCGGAGCCGCCACCGCAGGCCGCCAGCGAGGCGACCAGCAGGGCGGTACCGGCCGCCACGGCGGTGCGGCTGCGAACAGAGAAGACCCGGCGTGTGCGGCTCAACGAAAACCCCTCCGAAGTAATGATCGTCCGCAAAAGGAGATGCGAACGGAACAACTCTAGGTTGCGGGAGATCAGGAAAACTTCAGGATTTCCTATGTGACATGGACCGCAGCGATACGGTCATCGTCCGGTCACAATCGCCGCGCACGGCGGTCACGGAGGCCTGTGAGAGTCCTGTACATCCACCGATTCGGACGTACAGGACGTACAGGAAGGCCGGTCAGCCGTGTGTGCACTGCTCGTGACCCCCACCCAGCAGGACCAGACCCGAAGCCGGGACCGGGAGCTCACGGTGCGCCCGCTGTCCGAAGCGGAATACCGGGGATTCCTTTCGCGGCACGGCCGGGCCAGCTTTCTCCAGTACCCGTCCTGGGGCAGCGTAAAGGACCTTTGGCGATCCGAAAGGGTCGGATGGCACTACCCCGGAGGTGAAATAGAAGGTGCCGGACTCGTTCTCTACCGCCAATTCCCCGGCACCCGCAAATACTTCGCCTACCTCCCCGAGGGACCCGTCGCCGACTGGGCCGACCCCGACATCGACCGGTGGCTGACCCCCCTCAAGAACCACCTCAAGGCCTCCGGCGCCTTCGCCGTCCGCATCGGTCCCACCCCCGCCTACCGCCGCTGGGACGCGGCCACCGCCAAGGCCGGCACCGGCCCGGGCCGGCAGATCTCCGACGTGCTCGCCACCGAGGTGGACCCGGTCGGCGCCGCGCTCGCCGACCGGCTGCGCACCCGCGGCTGGAAGCGCTGCGGGGGCGAGGACGACGGCGACGCCCAGCCCCGCCACGTCTTCCGCGTCCCGCTCGCCGGGCGCACCCTCGACGACCTGTGGTCGGGGCTGAACCAGGAGTGGCGGCGCAATGTGCGCAAGGCCACGAAGGCGGGGGTCGAGACGGTCGTCGCCGGGGCCGCCGAGCTGCCCGAGTTCTACCGGCTGTTGCGCATCACCGAGGAGCGCGACGGCTTCCGGCTCGGCCGCTCGCTCGCGTACTACCAGCAGCAGTACGAGGTCCTGAACGCCGAAGAACCCGGCCGCATGCGCCTCTACCTGGGCGTTCACCAGGGCGAGATCCTCGCCGCGCACACCATGATCGTGGCCGGCGGCAGGGTCTGGTACCAGACCGGCGCCTCCGCCGACCACCGCCGCGAGGTCCGCCCCAGCAACGCCCTGCAGTGGCGCATGATGTGCGACGCACATGCCCTCGGAGCGGACGAATACGACATGCGCGGGGTACCCTCCACCCTCGACCCCGACGAACGTTCCTTCGGGCTGCTGCGCTGGAAGCTCGGCACCGGCGGACAGGTCGTCGAAACCCTCGGCGAGTGGGAGACCTCCATGGACGGATGCGCCAACACGGCCCTCTACAAGGCGTTCCAGGCGTACATGGCCCGCCGGTGACCCTCGCAGACCCCCGAGCAGAGGCCACGGCAGCGGCCGCGGCCGAGGCCACGGCAGAGGCCCGCACCGACCGCGCGGCACCGGAGAAGACCTCGGTGCTGCGCAGCGGCGCGCTCATGGCCGCCGGCTCGATCGTCTCCCGCGCCACCGGCTTCGTGCGCTCCGCCGTGATCGTCGCCGCGCTGGGCACCACCCTGCTCGGCGACGGCTACGCGGTCGCCAACACCGTCCCGAACATCCTGTACATCCTGCTCATCGGCGGCGCCCTCAACGCCGTCTTCGTCCCCGAGCTGGTCCGCGCCGCCAAGGAGCACCAGGACGGCGGCGCCGCCTACACCGACCGGCTGCTCACCGTCTGCACGGCCGCGCTGCTGGTCCTCACCGCCGCCGCCGTCCTGGCCGCCCCGCTCATCGTCTCGGCGTACACCGGCTACAGCGGCGGCCAGGAGTCCGTCACCGTGGCCCTGGCCCGGTACTGCCTGCCGCAGATCCTGTTCTACGGACTGTTCACGCTGCTCGGGCAGGTGCTCAACGCCCGCGGCCGGTTCGGCGCCATGATGTGGACCCCGGTCCTCAACAACCTCGTCGTCATCGCCGTCTTCGGGCTCTTCCTCTACGTCTCCCACGATGCGGCGGACGGCCTCAGCGCCTCCGAGACCCGGCTGCTCGGCATCGGCACCACCGCCGGCATCGTCGTCCAGGCCCTCGGCCTGATCCCCTCGCTGCGCGCCGCCCGCTTCCGCTGGCGCCCGCGCTTCGACTGGCGCGGCAGCGGCCTGGCCCGCCCGCTGCGCAACGCGGGCTGGCTCGTCCTGCTCGTCCTGACCAACCAGATCGCCTACTGGGTCGTGACCCGGCTCTCCACCGCCACCGGCGAGCACGCCGTCGCCCAGGGCCTGGCCGGCGGCGCCGGATACACCGCCTACAGCAACGCCTACCTGTTGTGGATGGTCCCGCAGGGCATCGTCACCGTCTCCCTCGTCACCGCCCTCATGCCCCGGATGAGCTCCGCCGCCGCCGACGGCGACCTCGGGGCCGTGCGCAAGGACGTCTCCTACGCGCTGCGCTCCAGCGCCGCCCTGGTCGTCCCCGCCGCCGCGCTCTTCGCCGCCCTCGCCCCCTGGGTGATCGGCAGCGTCTTCGAGTACGGCCGCACCGGCCCCTCCGACGTCGCCGTCATGGCCGGCATGCTCGCGGCCTTCGCGCCCGGCCTGATCGCCTACTCCGCGCAGTACGTGCTCTCCCGCGGCTTCTACGCCCTCTCCGACACCCGGACCCCCTTCTTCCTCAACCTCTCCATCGCCGCCCTCAACGCCGGGCTCTCGGCCGCCGCGTACCTCCTGCTGCCGCCGCGCTGGGCGGTCACCGGCATGGCCGCGGCCTGCTCGATCGCCTACGCCGTGGGCGCGGCCGTCACCGCGTACGTCCTCTCCCGGCGGCTCGGCCCGCGCACCGGCACCCGCACGGAACGCCGCAGCACCGCCGTCCGCACCCACCTGCGGCTCCTCTGCGCCTGCGCCCCGGCGGGCGCCGCCGGGTACGCGGCCGCCCGCTCCGTCGACCGGTTCGCGCACCTCGCCGGACCCCTCGGCAACTTCGCCGCGGCCGCGGCGGGAACCGCGGTGATCCTCCTCGTCGTCGTACTCCTCGCCCGCCCCCTGCGGCTCACGGAGATCACCGACCTGCTGGACTCCGTACGGCGCAAGACCGGCCGTTGAACCGGGCCCGCTCCCGGCCGCCCATATCGGCCGAAAGCGGGAGGGGATCGATCGACGACCCTGGAATACTGACCCGATGCCACGCGTACTGCTGATCGAGGACGACCCTTCCATCAGGGAGGGCGTGGGCCTCGGCCTGCGCCGGCGGGGCCACGACGTGAGCGCGGCCGAGACCGGCGAGGCCGGACTGAGCCTCATGGCGAGCTTCCACCCCGAGCTCGTCCTGCTCGACCTCATGCTGCCCGGCATCAACGGGGTCCAGGTCTGCCGCCGGATCCGCGAGACCAGCCAGGTCCCGATCATCATGCTCACCGCGCGCGGGGACGACTTCGACATAGTCGTCGGCCTGGAGGCCGGCGCCGACGACTACATCGTCAAACCGGCCCGCACCGAGGTCATCGAGGCCCGCATCAAGGCCGTGCTGCGCCGCCTCAGCGAGCCCGCGGGCGGCCGCCCCGACGTGGAGTTCCACGGGGAGCTCGCCGTCGACCGGGCCGGGCTCACCGTCGCCAAGAACGGCGAGCGCGTCCCCCTGGCCCCCAGCGAGATCAAGCTGCTCCTCCACCTGTCGGCCTCGCCCGAACAGGTCTTCTCCCGCCAGCAGCTCCTCGAATACGTGTGGGAGCACAGCTACCACGCCGACGCCCGGCTGGTGGACGCCTGCGTACGCCGCCTGCGCCACAAGATCGAGGACCCTGAGGGCGCCCCCCGCTACATACAGACCGTGCGCGGCTTCGGCTACCGCTTCGGACCCCTGTAGGCCGCCCGCATGAGACGCTTCGCACCGCTGGGCCTGCGCACCCGGCTGATCGCCGCCTTCCTGCTGGTCGCCGCCATCTGCGCGGTGAGCACGGCCGCGCTCACCTACCAGCAGGCCCGCAACGCGATCCTCAAGCAGAGCCAGGACACCGCCGTCAGCACCCTGCGCGACCTGGTCGACTCCCAGTACACCCAACTGCCCATGGGGCAGGCGGAACTCCAGCGGCTCGTCGGGGAACTGGGCAAGCGCGGCCAGCCGCACCCCTGGATCGTCTACGGGGAGTACGGCAAGCTCCGCGCCACCTCGAACCAGGGCGGCCCGATCACCTCGCCCGCCGTCACCGAACAGCTCCGCAGCCAGGTGACCGCCCATCCGCACGGCGCCTTCCAGCGCACGCAGGACCGCAACGGCAACCTCTCCCTCGTCGTCGGCATGCCCGCCGTCTTCAAGCGCGACGAGGTCTACGAGACCACCGGCGCCGTGTTCTACGCCGTCGTGCCCCTGACCACCGAGCAGACCACCGTGGAGGCCCTGGTCGCCGCCGCCAGGAGGGGCGCCGTACCGGGCCTGGCGATCTCCCTGATCCCCGCCCTGCTCGCGGCGCGCAGCGTCCTCAGGCCCGTGCGGGACATGCGCAAGGCCGCCCAGCGGCTGGGACGCGGCCGTCTCGACACCCGGATCGAGGTCCGCGGATCCGACGAACTCGCCGGACTCGCCCGCACCTTCAACGAGACGGCCCGCGCACTCGAACAGTCGGTCAGTGAACTCCGGGAAGCCGAGGCCCGCGCCCGACGCTTCGCCGCCGACGTCTCCCACGAACTGCGCACCCCGCTCGCCGGGATGCTCGCCGTCACCGAGGTCCTCGACGAGGGCGCCGAGGACCTCGACCCCGACACCGCCAAAGCACTGCGCCTGATCAGCGCCGAGACCGGGAAACTCGCCGTGCTCGTCGAGGACCTCATGGAGATCTCCCGCTTCGACGCCCGCGCCGCCGAACTCAACCTCGACGAGGTCGACGTCGCCGAGACCGTCACCAAGACCCTGGAACGCCGCCACTGGACCGACGGGCGGGTCACTACCGAACTGCCCCCGGACATCCGCGCCCGGCTCGACCCGCGCCGCTTCGACGTGGTCCTCGCCAACCTCGTGGGCAACGCCCTCAGACACGGCGGGACCCCGGTCCGCGTCACCGTCCGCACCGAGACCCGGCCCGACGGCGAGCGGCTGCTCGTCGAGGTCGCCGACAACGGGCCCGGCATCGCCCCCGAGGTGCTGCCGCACATCTTCGACCGCTTCTTCAAGGCCGACGCCGCCCGCACCCGCTCCACCGGCAGCGGTCTGGGCCTGGCCATCACCCTGGAGAACGTCCGCCTGCACGGAGGCACCCTGCACGCGGCCAACGGCCCCGGCGGCGGCGCCCTCTTCACCCTCGACATGCCCCTGGAGGCCCGCGCATGACCCGCGTGCGCAGGGCCGCGGCCGCGTTCGCCCTGACCCTCCCGCTGCTGCTCGCCACCGGCTGCGGCATCGCCACCACCGGGGTCGTCGAGAGCGGCCGCGCCGGAACCGTGAAACTGGCCACCGCGCCGGACCCGGGCCTGCTGTACTTCATCGCGCCCGACGGTGCGCTCGTCCCCGTCCCGGTCTCCGACCGGATGCAGCGGCCGGACAGCGGCTTCACGATCGGGATGCTGCTGGAGGGGCCGAACGAGACCGCGCGGGAAGCCGGTCTGACCAGTCAGATCCCCCTGCCGGACAGCATGACCCCGGAATCCGGAGCGGGCGTCCGCAGACCGGTCAAGGTCGCAGCCGACGGGAAGACCATCCGCCTGGTCCTGCCCCTCCCGGTCGGGCCGCTGTCCGGACCGGCCCGCAGCCAACTGGCCTGCACGGCCCTCGCGGCGGTGACCGCCAGCCCGGCCCCCGAGATCGTCCTCATCGGAACCGACGGCAAGGAGCAGTCCGCCACTTGCGAGACCAGGCCCGCGCAGTGACACCCGGCCGGGCCGTCGGAGCCCCGCGGGGCCCCTTGCGGGCCGGGCCGCTCCCCGCCACCGTGTGCGCATGGACCAAGGACCGGCCCCCGACGTCTTCGACCCGCGCCTCTACGCCGAAGGCGTCCCGTACGACCGCTACCGCCTGCTGCGCGACCGCCACCCGGTGTCCTGGCAGGAAGAGCCGGAGGTGCTCGGCTGGCCCGCCGGCCCCGGCTTCTGGGCCGTCACCCGGCACGCCGACGTGGTCCGGGTGCTGCGCGACCACCGCACGTACTCCTCGCACCTGGGCGCCACCCAGATCCGCGACCCCGACCCGGCCGACCTGCCCTTCCTGCGGCGCACCATGCTCAACCAGGATCCCCCCGAGCACGGAACCCTGCGCCGCACCGTGGCCCGCGCCTTCACCCCGGCCCGCGTCGACGCCTTCGCCGCCCGGGTCCGGGGCCGCGCCCGTACGCTGCTGCGCGCCGCCCGCGACGGAGCCGAGGACGGGTCCGCCGACCTGGTGCGCACCGTCACCGACCCGTACGCGCTGCTGAACCTCACCGACCTGCTGGGCGTCCCGGAGACCGACCGGGGGCTGCTGCTGGAGTGGACCGTACGGATCATCGGCTACCAGGATCCCGAGGACGCCCCGGCTCCGCTGCTCGGCCCGGACGGCAAGCCGCTGAACCCGCGCTCGCCGGCGCTGCTGGGCGAGATGTTCGCCTACGCCCGCGAGCTCGCCGCCGTCAAACGGTCCCGTCCCGGCGACGACGTGATGACCGCCCTCGCCCTCGCCGGACTGGAGGACGCGGAACTGGAGATGTTCTTCTTCCTGCTCACCGTCGCCGGCAACGACACCGTGCGCAGCGCCGCCCCGGGCGGTCTGCTCGCCCTGGCCCGTGACCCGCAGGCCTACGCCGGACTGGCCGACGGGCGGGTCCCGTTGGACCGGGCCGTCGAGGAACTCCTGCGCGTCCACCCGCCGGTGCTGAGCTTCCGGCGCACCGCCGCCGCCGACACCGAGCTCGCCGGACGGCGGATCCGGGCGGGGGACAAGGTGGTGGTCTTCCACGCCTCCGCCAACCACGACGAGCGCGTCTTCACCGACCCCGGCCGCCTCGACCTCGGCCGCGCCCCCAACCCGCACGTCTCCTTCGGGGACGGCCCGCACGTGTGCCTGGGCGCGCACTTCGCCCGGCTCCAGCTCCGCGTCCTCTACGAGGAGTGGATCGCCGCTATGCCGCCGCCCGAACCGGCGGGCCCGCCCCGCCGGCTGGTGTCGAACTTCATCAACGGGATCACCCGGCTGCCGCTGCGGGTGTCCGGGCCGGGCCGGTGACGTCGGCGACTAGCTCGGTCACATCGGGGCCGTAGGCGTCGGAGTTGACCACCTTGAGCAGGATGCAGAAGGAGTCGTCGCCGTAGGAGCCGGCCAGCTTTCGGTGGTGCCGGGCCAGGTAGCGGGCCGCGGCCTGGTTGCTGATCGCGGTCTGCCCGCACAGCAGGAACACCGGCCGGGACCCCTGCCCGGTCGTCAGCCGCGCCAGGAGCACGTACTCGACGAGGCCCTTCTGCCAGCGGTAGGTCTCCCCGCCGACGGTGATGGCCCCGCGGTCCGGTACCGGCTCGCTGGAGACGATGATCCGCACCCCGGGGAGCATGGAGGCCAGGTGGGCCGTCGTGCGGGCGTTGGAGGAGGGGCCGCCCACGCAGAACTCGGCCCGCTCGCCGAAGCCCTGCCGGGCCCCGTCGTGGGTGACGATCTGCACGTTCGCCCCGCAGTCCTTGATCAGGGCGGATATCTCCAGCAGCGCGAAGGCGTCGTTGCGGTGCAGGGAGGAATCGGTGCCGCCCATCTGCCGGTTGACCACGAACAGGCAGTCCGAGCCGGTGGGCAGCCCGAAGAAGGCCTGCTTGCGGCGCAGCGCGCGGCGCCACAGGTAGGTCCGGGTGAACCAGCCGAACCCGCCGCTGCACGCGGTGGCGATCACCCCGAGCACGATGTTGCGGACGTCCTCATTCATGCGGCGGATGGTAGCCGTCACATGGCCTTCATGACGCGGCGGGTGCACGGAAGTTAGGCTGCCGCTCCAAGGTCTGACAGGCAGTCGACTGGAGGAACGGAATGCGCGGTCCCGCCGCACGTCACTTAGCGTTCATCGCGCTCGCCGGTGCGCTCGTCTCGACCGGGGCGAGCGCCCCGTCGTCGAAGAGCCCCGCCCCGCCCAAGGTCCCGGTGGCCACCGGCTACGGAGGGGCCGTCGCCAGCGTCGACGCCGACGCCAGCGCGGCCGGCATCGCCGTCCTGCGCTCCGGCGGCAACGCCGTGGACGCCGCCGTCGCGACGGCCGCCGCGCTCGGGGTCACCGAGCCGTACTCCGCCGGCATCGGCGGGGGCGGCTACTTCGTGTACTACGACGCCCGCTCCGGCCGGGTGCGCACCATCGACGGCCGGGAGACCGCCCCGGCGACGGCCACGGCCGGGCTGTTCCAGGAGAACGGCCTGCCCATCCCCTTCGCCGAGGGCCAGACCAGCGGCCGCGGCGTCGGAGTCCCGGGCACCCCGGCGACCTGGCAGAGCGCCCTGGAGTCCTGGGGCACCCGCCCCCTGGGGCAACTCCTCAAGCCCGCCGAGAAACTGGCCCGCGAGGGCTTCACGGTGGACTCCACCTTCCGGGACCAGACCGCCCTCAACGAGGCCCGGTTCAGGGACTTCCCCGACACGAAGAAGCTCTTCCTGCCCGGCGGCGCCCTCCCGGTGGTCGGCTCCACCTTCAAGAACCCCGACCTGGCGGCCACGTACGCGGAGCTCGGCCGCAAGGGTGCGGGCACGCTCTACCGGGGCCGGCTGGCCGAGGACATCGTCCGGGCCGTGCGCACGCCCCCGGTGGACCCGGCGGCCACCCGCGTGGTCCGGTCCGGCGACCTGACCACCGGGGACCTGCGCGCGTACGCGACCAAGCGGCAGGACCCGACCCGGCTCGGCTACCGCGGCCTGGACGTGTACAGCATGGCCCCGTCCTCCTCCGGCGGCACCACCGTCGGCGAGGCGCTGAACATCCTGGAGCGCAGCGACCTCGGCGCGCTCGGCGAGGCCCAGTACCTGCACCGCTTCATCGAGGCCTCCCGGATCTCCTTCGCAGACCGGGGGCGCTGGGTCGGCGACCCGGCCGCCGAGGACGTGCCCACGAAGGAACTGCTCTCGCAGGGCTACGCGGACACGCGCGGCTGCCTCATCGACCCGGCCAGGACGCTGACCAGCCCGCTGGCCCCGGGGGACCCCCGCCACCCGGTCGCCTGCGGCGGCTCCGGGCAGGCCGCCCCGACCACGTACGAGGGGGAGAACACCACGCACCTGACCGTCGCCGACCGCTGGGGCAACGTGGTCTCCTACACGCTGACCATCGAGTCGACCGGCGGCAGCGCCATCACCGTCCCGGGGCGCGGCTTCCTGCTCAACAACGAGCTGACCGACTTCTCCTTCGCCCCGGCGGCGCCCGGCGTCCCCGACCCCAACCTGCCGGGTCCCGGCAAGCGGCCGCGCTCGTCGATGGCCCCGACCATCGTGCTGGAACACGGACGCCCGGTGCTGGCCGTGGGCTCCCCGGGCGGGGCGACCATCATCACCACGGTGCTCCAGACCCTGACCGGGTACCTGGACCGCGGGCTGCCGCTGGTGGACGCCATCGCCGCGCCGCGGGCCAGCCAGCGCAACCAGACCACCACCGAGCTGGAGCCGGGGCTGTGGAACAGCCCGCTCCGGGCCGAGCTGGAGGCCCTCGGACAGGGCTTCCGGCAGAACCCGGAGATCGGCGCGGCCACCGGGGTCCAGCGGCTCCCCGACGGGCGGTGGCTGGCCGCCGCCGAGACGACCCGGCGGGGCGGCGGCTCGGCGATGGTGGTGCACCCGTACGGGAGGCCGTAGGGCTACAGGGCGGTGAGGATCCTCGGGCCGGCGGCGGTGATCGCGACCGTGTGCTCGGAGTGCGCGGCGCGGCTGCCGTCGACGGTCCGCAGGGTCCAGCCGTCGGCGTCGCAGGCGTAGTCGTCCGTGCCGCCCGCGATGAGCATCGGCTCGATCGCGATCACCATGCCGGCGCGCAGCCTCGTACCCTGCCCCGCCGGGCCCTCGTTGGGCACGCCCGGCTCCTCGTGCATGGAGCGTCCGATGCCGTGGCCGCCGAAGCCGTCGGGGATCCCGTACCCGGCGGATCGGCAGACGGTGCCGATGGCGTGGGCGATGTCGCCGACGCGGTTGCCCGGCCGGGCGGCGGCGATGCCCGCCGCGAGGGCGGCCTCGGAGGTCGCGATGAGCCGCAGGTCGGCGGGGCGGGCGGCGCCCACGGTGAAGCTGACGGCCGCGTCGCCGACCCAGCCGCCCAGTTTCGCGCCGCAGTCGATGCTGACCAGGTCGCCGTCGCGCAGCCGGTAGCCGTCGGGGATGCCGTGCACGATCGCGTCGTTCACGGAGGCGCAGATCACCGCGGGGAAGGGGACGGGGGCGAACCGCGGCCGGTAGCCGAGGAAGGGCGAGCTCGCCCCGGCCTCGCGGAGCACCTCGCGCGCCACCAGGTCCAGCTCCAGCAGGGAGACCCCCACGGCGGCCCGGTCCCGGGCGGCGGCGAGGGCGTGTGCGACGACGCGCCCGGCGGCGCGCATCTGGTCGATCGATCGGTCTGTCTTGAGTTCCACCATGCCAATAACTATACCGGTATAACTGTAACGGGATACTTATTGGGTTCCGGGGTAGGATGACGTCATGGTCCGTACCCCCCTCACCCCCGAAGAGCGCGAGCGCGGCGAGCGGCTCGGCGCCCTGTTGCGCACGGCCCGCGGCGGCCGCAGCATGGTCGAGGTCGCGGCCAGCGCCGGACTCTCCGCCGAAACCCTCCGCAAGATCGAGACCGGCCGGGCCCCGACCCCGGCCTTCTTCACCGTCGCCGCGCTGGCCGGGGCCCTCGGGCTCTCGCTGGACGACGTGCTGCGCAGCTGCGCCCTCGTGCCCGTGTGAGAACCGGGGGAGCGGGCGGGCAGCGGCCGTTCGGCCCGCGGGCCCGCCCTTCGGCGTGCCGTTAGGGCGGGCCCGCAGGCCGAACGGCCCAATCGGCGGTGGGAGGGCCGGGGCGTGGGGCAAGTCTGAAGGCGTGTCAGACATGAACGCATCCACAACCAAGCGACTCGGCCTCGGACTCGTGGGCGCCCTCCTCGCGGGCGGCCTGCTCCTCGCGGCATGCGCCGCCCCCGAGGGCCGGGCCCAAGCCCAGGACCCGGGCGACGTGGTCTTCCGCCACCCGGGCGTCGTCGTCAGCCACACCCGGCTCCAGCACGCGAAGCAGATGGTCGCGGCCGGCAAGGAGCCCTGGAACTCGGCGTACCGGGCACTCCTGAAGAGCCGCTACGCCTCCCTCGACTACCAGGCGCACCCGGCCGACGTCGTCCCCTGCCCCTTCAACTCGGGGCCGCAGTCCTGCCTGGACGAGCGGCAGGACGCGATCGCCGCCTACACCCACACCCTGCTCTGGTCGGTGAACGGCAAGACCTCCCACGCCCGCAAGGCCGTTCAGATCATGGACGGCTGGTCGGCCGTGATGAAGCGCCACGCCGAGGACAACGCCGGGCTCCAGGCCGCCTGGTCCGGCTCCACCTGGGCGCGCGCCGCCGAGATCATCCACGCCGACTACCCGGGCTGGGGGGACGAACGGGTCGCCCGCTTCAAGGAGATGCTCCGCACCGCCTACCTCCCGGCCGTCCGCGCGCAGGTGCCGGCGTACAACGGCAACTGGGAGCTGGCCATGACCGATGCCGCCCTGGGCATCTCCGTCTTCCTGGAGGACCCGGCCGTCTTCCGGGAGTCCCTCGAGCGGTTCCGCGAGCGCGTCCCGGCGTACTTCTACCTCAAGCGGGACGGCGTGCACCCGCTGGCCCCGCCGCGCACCGCCATCGACTCGCCGGACAAGGTCGCGGCCTACTGGTTCGGCCAGGGGACGTACGTGGACGGCGTCGCCCAGGAGACCTGCCGCAACCTCATGCACGTCGGCTACGCCCTCGCGGCCTCCGCGCACATCGCGGAGACGGCCTGGCACCAGGGCGTCGACCTGTACGGGGAGCAGGGCGAGCGGCTCCGGGCGGCCCTGGAGTTCCACGCGAAGTACCAGCTCGGCGAAGAGGCCCCCGCGTGGCTGTGCGGCGGCAAGCTGGAGCGCACGATGGGCCCCGACCTGGAAGTGGCGCTCCAGCACTACGCGGGGCGGACGGGCGCGAAACTCCCCTACACCCGCGAGCTGGTCGAGAAGACGCGGCCGGCCGGGACGGACGACCTGTTCGTGGCGTGGGAGACCCTCACCCACGGGGAGGCGGCTCCGGCCGCCTGAGGCGCGGGCCTGCCGGGGCCTGGGGCGCGGCCTGGGGATTGGCCGGGTTCAGGCGTCCACGGGGTGCCAGGTCTGGCCGTCGCCGGTGGCGCGGACGTGCCCGAACGGCGCGTCGGCGAAGTGGACGCCGAAGCCGATGGTGTCCGGCTCCGCGAGCTCGGCGACCAGCCGGCGGCGGTGGACGGCGGTCCGGGCGAGGTCGTGGTCGAAGGCCGAGGACCAGTCGGGGCGGTCGATCTGGACCGGCGAATGGGCGGCGTCGCCGAAGGCGATCAGCCGCCGCCCGCCCCCGGTGACGACGTACTCGGCGTGCCCCACGGTGTGGCCGGGGGCGATCCGCACGTGCACCCCGGGGAAGATCTCCTGTCCGTCGTCGAGCGTGCGCACGCGCGGGGCGAGGGCGGCGACCCGCTCGGTCGTGCCCTCCCCCGTGAGGAGGTCGATCCGGTCCCACTCGGGCGCGGTGATCAGGTACTCGGCGCGGGTGAAGAGGGGCCGGTCCCCGCCGGGGACGGGGTGGACGGCCCAGCCGATGTGGTCGGAGTGGAGGTGGGTGAGGGCCACCGCCTCGATGTCCCCGGGGGCGAGGCCGAGTTCGGCCAGGCTGTCCGGGAGCGCGCCCCCGTGGATTTCGGCGATCGGGCCGTCCGGGGCTCGCAGCGTCTGCGGGCCGACGCCCGCGTCGATCAGCAGCGCGCGGCCGCCGTGCTCCACCAGCAGGGCGCCGACGCTCGCGACGAGGCGGCCCTCGGGGTCCAGGTACTCCGGGCGGGCGGCCCACACCTCGTCGGTGGTGTCCGGGAGCAGGGCCGACGGCCGGAGCCGTGCGTCGCCGTCCGGTACGTACGAGACCTTCGTGTCGCCCAGCCACAGCGAGCGGATTCCCGAGGGCCGGTTCAGCCGTTCTTCGCGCGTCGCCGTCGTCGTCAAGTCGGACATGAGAGCTCCCTCGTGAGTGTGCGTCAGATCGTCACCGGCCGGTCTGCCGGGGCGGTGGGGCCAACCATAAACATCAAGCTTGAATCATTCAAGCTGTAAATGTTCTTGCTTGATGGATTTGCTAAACTCGGGTCATGACGACACCTCCCGAGCACCAGGTCCTCGCCGAGCGGCAGCTGTGCGGGCTGGTGGACGGACTGGCCCACCGCATCGCCGAGCACGTACGGGAGCGCGCCGCCACCCTGGGCCTCACCGCCTCCCAGGCGACCGCGCTGCGGGAGATGAGCGGCCCGATCACCATGCGGGAGCTCGCCGAGCGGATGAGCTGCGAGCCCTCCAACGCCACCTTCGTCGTCGACAAGCTGGAGAAGCAGAGCCTGATCGAACGGCACCCGCACCCCACCGACCGCCGCGCCAAGCAGCTCGTCCTCACACCCGGGGGCACCGCCCTGCGCGAGCGGCTCCTCGCCCTGCTCTCCGTGGACTCGCCGGTCTCCGGGCTCGCCCCGGAGGACCAGCGGCTGCTGCGGAGCCTGTTGGAGCGGGCCGTCGCCTCCCGCGGACCGGCCGGCGCGTAGGGTCGGGCGCATGACGATCGAGGAGCTGGGCAGGGCGAGGTACGTCAGTCTCACGACCTTCCGCAAGGACGGCACGGCGGTGCCCACACCCGTGTGGGCCGTGGCGGACGGCGACGAGCTGTACGTGTGGACGCGCGACGACGCGTGGAAGGTGAAGCGGATCCGCAACAACGGGCGGGTCACCGTCGTGGCCTGTGACGTACGCGGACGGGTCGCCGAAGGGGCCGCCGCGGCCGAGGGCGAGGCGCGGCTGCTGGACGAGCAGGGGCTGAAGCGGGTGCGCAAGCTGATGCTGCGCAAGTACACCTGGCAGTTCTGGATGCTCGACGTGCCGGCCGCCATCGTCCGGCGCGGGCGGCCCCACACCGCGATCGCGGTCAGGCTTGCCCCGCCCGCCGTCAAGCTTTGAGACTCCTGTAGCCCGCCCGTAACACCCATGGGGTCCAATGCGGGGATGGAGACCGCGACTTCGCAGGTGATCGGCCAACTCTCCGGATACATGCGGGGATTGACGCAGCGACTGGATCCGGGGACGGGCTGGTACGGGGAGTTCCTGCGGCGGGACCCGGAGGGGATGCGGGCCTGCCTGGACGGGGCGGCGATGCCTCCGTGGGACGTACTGGAGTCCCTGCTCGGCGACTTGACCGCATCGACGGGCGCGATGGCGATCGCCCGGGAGACGCAGTACGCGGCCGGTCTGCGGGCCGCCGCGGTCGCGGTCTGGGACCGGCTGCCGGGCGGCGTCGAAGAACTGCGCACGCTGCTCGCCTCGGCCGCGGAGCAGCAGGCCCGGGCCCGGTCGGCGCTGACCGTGCTGTCGGCGCGGCTCGCGGAGTCGGCGGACCCTGCGCAGGCGCAGGCCCTGTCCCGGGAACTCTCCTGGACCCGCGACGACGCCGCCCGTGCGGCGGCCCGCCACGAGGACCTGACGATCCGCCTGGAGGCGGTGGCCCCGGCGGGCGGCCGCCCCGGATCCCCACCGCAGGCCGGCCCGGAGCCCCTGCACGCGGTACCCGCCCAGCGCGCCGCGACCTCGCCGGGCGCGGACCCCGCACCGGCATGGCCGGGCCCCCGGGCCGCGGGGTGGGGAGCGGGGCCCGCGGATGCGGGGAGTGCGGCTTGGGATGCGGGGCCCGCGGATGCGGGGGCGGGCGGGACTTGGGACGCGGCGTCGGACGCGGGAGCGGGTCGGGCGGCCGGCGCGGCTTGGGATGCGGCGTCGGGTGGGGCTTCGAGCGTGGCGCGGGGCGCGGGATCGGACGGGACGCCGGGTGTGACGTCGGACGGGACATCCGGCGTGGGACCGGGCGCGGCCTCCGCCCCGGTGCCGGAAGGGGCGGCGGAGCCGGTCCGGCGGGCCGAGGGGCGGTGGCTGCGCGGTGGGCGGCGCAGTGGCGGCGCCCGGTTCGCGGGGGCTGCGGAGCCCGAAGCCCGGGCCGTCGTCGTACCCCCGGGGCACCCCTCCTCGGCCACACCCCTGCGCGGCGCCCGCTTCGGGCGGCCCGCCCCTGAGGCCGCCGAGCCCGCCCCGGCGGGGGATCCGGTACCGGAACAGGCCACCTCGGCGGCCGGGGCCGGGCACCCCGACCGGGCAGGGGGAGCCCGCTACGACGAGCACCTCGACCGGGCGCCGGGGGCCCACCACGACGAGCACACCGGCCAGCCCCGGGGAACCCTGCACGAGCCCGCCCGAACGGGCGCCGAAGGCCTGCCCGCCGGGCAACCGTCCGCCGCTCCGAGCCCGGGCGGCCACACCGGGCCCGGCGGCCCGCACGGCGCGGCCACGCAGTGGTCCGACGCGGCCCCTGGTGGAGCCCCCCGCGGCGCGGCTCCCCAGCGAATCGATGCGGCCTCCGGTGCCGGCCCCCACGGGCCCGGCGTCCACGGGCCGGGCGGGGCCTCCGCCGACCCCCGCGGCGCGTCCCCCCGGTGGGCCGACGGGTCCTCCGGCGATGGCCCGCACGGCGCGGCCCCCCAGTGGGCCGGCGCGCCCTCCGGCGACGGCCCCCGTGGTGCAACCCCCCAGTGGGCCGGTGCGCCCTCCGGCGATGGCTCCCGCAGCGCGGCCCCCCAGTGGGCCGATGCCGTCGGAGCCGGTGGGCCTCAGGGGCCGGCCGGGTTCGTGGAGGGGCTCGTGGCCCTGCGGGGGCAGGGGCGGAGCGGGGAGGCGCACGTGCTGCTCTGCGAGGCCGCGGCCGGGCCCGCCGAGCGGCTGGTGCGGCTGGGGGAGGAGCTGGGGCGGGCCGGGCTGGCCGCGGACTGGGCCACCCTGCTCTGGGAGGCGGCCTCCCTGCCGCCCGCCCGGTTCGCCGCGGCGGCGGCCGCGCTCGGGCCGGCCGACCGCGACGCCCTGCTGCGCCAGGGCGCCGCCCGCCCGGCCGCCGAGATCGCCGAGGCGGCCCTCGTGCTCGCGGCGGCCGACCACGCGGAGGAGGCCGACGCCCTGCTCGCCGCCTTCGTCCGGGTCCGCACCGCGGAGGAGTCGGCCCGGCTCGCCCGCCGCGATCCCCGGTGGTTCGCGCCCCGGCTGCTCCGCGCCGCCGAAGCCCTCTCGGTGGCTCATCACCGTGACCTGTTGCACGCCCTTCGCGTCGCGAATCTGCCCGTCGCCTGACCGGAAACGATCAGGTGCCGACGTAACTCCTGCGTTTGTTGATCCACTACTCCAACCGCGCAACGCGGTCTTGCCCCGGGCCTGGCCGAGGCCTACCTTCAACTCCCTACGCGCAGCCGTCGTACACCCTCTACGTGCGTAGAAGCCGGCGTACCCCGTCGCGAGGAGCAGCTCATGGCCCAAGTCGTCCGCGCCGCACTCGTCCAGGCCACCTGGACGGGAGACACCGAGTCGATGATCGCCAAACACGAGGAGCACGCCCGCCGGGCAGCCGCCCAGGGTGCGCAGATCATCGGTTTCCAGGAGGTCTTCAACGCCCCCTACTTCTGCCAGGTCCAGGAACCCGAGCACTACCGCTGGGCCGAGGCCGTCCCCGACGGCCCCACCGTCCGGCGGATGCAGGCCCTCGCCCGCGAGACCGGCATGGTGATCGTCGTACCGGTCTTCGAGCTGGAGTCCGAGGGCTTCTACTACAACACCGCCGCGGTCATCGATGCCGACGGCAGCTACCTCGGCAAGTACCGCAAGCACCACATCCCCCAGGTCAGGGGCTTCTGGGAGAAGTACTACTTCCGCCCGGGCAACCTCGGCTTCCCCGTCTTCGACACCGCCGTCGGCCGGATCGGCGTCTACATCTGCTACGACCGGCACTTCCCGGAGGGCTGGCGCGAACTCGGCCTGAACGGCGCCCAGCTGGTCTACAACCCCTCCGCAACCTCCCGCGGCCTGTCCGGGTACCTGTGGCAGCTGGAACAGCCCGCCTCCGCCGTGGCGAACGAGTACTTCGTCGCCGCCATCAACCGCGTCGGCCAGGAGGAGTACGGCGACAACGACTTCTACGGCACGAGCTACTTCGTCGACCCGCGCGGTCAGTTCGTCGGGGAGGTCGCCAGCGACAAGGAGGAGGAACTCCTCGTCCGCGACCTGGACTTCGACCTCATCAAGGAGGTCCGCGACCAGTGGGCCTTCTACCGCGACCGCCGTCCCGACGCCTACGGAGGACTCGTACAGCCGTGAGCAACCCGATCCCCCTGCACAGCCGGCACCGCTCCGTCCTGCCCGACTGGCTCGCGCTCTACTACGACCGCCCCCTCGAACTCACCCACGGCGAGGGCCGCCACGTCTGGGACGCGGACGGCAACCGCTACCTCGACTTCTTCGGCGGCATCCTCACCACGATGACCGCCCACGCCCTGCCCGAGGTCACCAAGGCCGTCGCCGAACAGGCCGGGCGGATCATCCACTCCTCCACCCTGTACCTCAACCGCCCGATGGTCGAACTGGCCGAGCGGGTAGCCGCGTTGTCCGGCATCCCCGACGCCCGGGTCTTCTTCACCACCTCCGGCACCGAGGCCAACGACACCGCCCTGCTGCTCGCGACGACGTACCGCCGCTCCAATCAGATCCTGGCGATGCGCAACAGCTACCACGGCCGGTCCTTCTCCACCGTCTCGATCACCGGAAACCGCGGCTGGTCCCCGACCAGCCTCTCGCCGCTCCAGACGTACTACGTCCACGGCGCCGTCCGCACCCGCGGCCCCTTCGCCCACCTCGACGACACCGCCTTCACCGCCGCGGCCGTCGCCGACCTGGAGGACGTGCTCGGCCAGGCGCGCGGCGGAGTCGCCGCGCTCATCGCCGAACCGGTGCAGGGCGTGGGCGGGTTCACCTCGCCGCCCGACGGGCTCTACGGGGCCTTCCGCGAGGTCCTCGACCGGCACGGCATCCTCTGGATCAGCGACGAGGTGCAGACCGGCTGGGGCCGTACCGGCGAGCACTTCTGGGGCTGGCAGGCCCACGCCCAGAACGGCCCGCCGGACATCATCACCTTCGCCAAGGGCATCGGCAACGGCATGTCCATCGGCGGGGTCGTGGCCCGCGCCGAGGTGATGAACTGCCTCGACTCCAACTCCATCTCCACCTTCGGCGGTTCCCCGGTCACCATGGCGGCGGGCGTGGCCAACCTCGGCTACCTCCTCGAACACGACCTCCAGGGCAACTCCCGACGCGTGGGCGGCCTGCTGCTGGAGCGGCTGCGGGCCATCGCCGCGACCGTGCCCGCCGTACGGGAGGTGCGCGGGCGGGGCCTGATGGCCGGGCTCGAACTGACGAAGCCCGGCACCGACCAGGCCGACCCGGACGCGGCCGCCGCCGTCCTGGAGGCCGCCCGGGCCGGCGGCCTGCTGCTCGGCAAGGGCGGCGGTCACAACACCAGCGTGCTGCGCATCGCGCCGCCGCTCTCCCTCACCGTCGCCGAGGCGGAAGAGGGCGCCGAGATCCTCGCCGAGGCCCTCAGAAGTCTCAACTAGCACCGGGGGAGACGTACATGAGCAACCGCACCCTCATCCGAGGCGGGCTCGTCATCACCGCGTCCGACGAGCTCCACGCCGACGTGCTGATCGAGGACGGCCGGGTCGCCGCCCTCGCGGCACACGGCACGGCCGCCGCCGGGACGTGGACGGCCGACCGGACGATCGACGCGAGCGGGAAGTACGTCATCCCCGGCGGGGTCGACGCCCACACCCACATGGAGCTGCCCTTCGGCGGCACCGCCGCCTCCGACACCTTCGAGACCGGCACCCGGGCCGCCGCCTGGGGCGGTACCACCACCATCGTGGACTTCGCCGTCCAGACACCGGGGCACGCCCTGCGCGAGGGCCTCGACACCTGGTACGACAAGGCCGACGGCAAATGCGCCGTCGACTACGCCTTCCACATGATCCTCTCGGACGTCAACGAGCGGACCCTGAAGGAGATGGACCACCTGGTGGGGGAGGGGGTCACCTCCTTCAAGCTGTTCATGGCGTACCCCGGGGTCTTCTACAGCGACGACGGGCAGATCCTGCGCGCGATGCAGCGGGCCTCGGGCAACGGCGGGCTGATCATGATGCACGCCGAGAACGGCATCGCGATCGACGTGCTCGTCGAACAGGCCCTGGCCCGCGGGGAGACCGACCCGCGCCACCACGGCGAGGTCCGCAAGGTCCTCCTCGAAGCCGAGGCCACCCACCGCGCCATCCAGCTCGCCCGGGTCGCGGGCTCCCCCCTCTACGTCGTGCACGTCTCGGCGGAGGAGGCCGTCGCGGAGCTGGCGGCGGCCCGGGACAAGGGCCTTCCCGTCTTCGGCGAGACCTGTCCGCAGTACCTCTTCCTGTCCACCGACAACCTCGAAGAACCCGACTTCCAGGGCGCCAAGTACGTCTGCTCCACCCCGCTGCGTCCCCGCGAGCACCAGGCGGCGCTGTGGCGGGGCCTGCGCACCAACGACCTCCAGGTGGTCTCCACCGACCACTGCCCCTTCTGCTTCCGGGGCCAAAAGGAACTGGGCCGGGGCGACTTCTCCAAGATTCCCAACGGCCTCCCCGGTGTGGAGAACCGCATGGACCTCCTCCACCAGGCGGTCCTGGACGGGCACATCAGCCGCCGGCGCTGGATCGAGATCGCGTGCGCGACCCCGGCCCGGATGTTCGGCCTCTACCCGCAGAAGGGCACGATCGCGCCGGGTTCCGACGCCGACATCGTCCTCTACGATCCGCACGCCGAGCAGGTCATCTCCGCCGAGACGCACCACATGAACGTGGACTACTCGGCGTACGAGGGCAAGCGGATCACCGGACGCGTCGACACGGTCCTCTCGCGCGGCGAACTCGTCATCGACCGCCGGGAGTTCACCGGCCGGGCCGGCCACGGAGCCTTCATCCCCCGCTCCACCTGTCAGTACCTGTAAGCCGCAAGCCCGCACGCAGCAGCAAGGAGCCATGCATGGACTTCGGCCTCGTCCTGCAAACAGACCCGCCGGCCTCCCAGGTCGTCAGCCTCATGAAGCGCGCCGAGCGCAACGGTTTCCGCTACGGCTGGACCTTCGACTCCGCCGTGCTGTGGCAGGAGCCGTTCGTCATCTACAGCCAGATCCTGGCGAACACGCAGAGGCTGCACGTGGGGCCGATGGTCACCAACCCGGGCACCCGCACCTGGGAGGTGACCGCCTCCACCTTCGCGACGCTGAACGACATGTTCGGCAACCGCACGGTCTGCGGGATCGGCCGCGGGGACTCGGCGATGCGGGTGGCCGGGCGCGCGCCCAACACGCTCGCCCGGCTCGGCGAGGCCATCGACGTCATCCGGGACCTCGCCGAGGGGCGCGAAGCCGAGGTGGACGGCAAGCCGCTGCGGATTCCGTGGATCCGCGACGGGAAGCTGCCCGTGTGGATGGCGGCGTACGGGCCGAAGGCCCTCGCGCTGGCCGGGCAGAAGGCGGACGGGTTCATCCTGCAGCTCGCCGACCTCTACCTCACCGAGTGGATGATCAAGGCGGTCCGGCAGGCCGCGGTCGAGGCCGGCCGGGATCCGTCCGCGATCACCATCTGTGTGGCGGCCCCGGCGTACGTCACGGCCGACGACTCGGCGCAGGCCCTGGCGCACGCCCGCGACCAGTGCCGCTGGTTCGGCGGCATGGTCGGCAACCACGTCGCCGACCTGGTCTCCCGCTACGGCGAGCACTCCTCGATGGTCCCGGACGAGCTCACCGAGTACGTCAAGTCCCGCCAGGGCTACGACTACAGCCACCACGGCCGCGCCGGAAACCCGTCCACCGACTTCGTCCCCGACGAGATCGTCGACCGCTTCTGCCTCCTGGGCCCCGCCGAAGCCCACATCGCCAAGCTCCGCGCCCTGCGGGACCTGGGCGTCGACCAGTTCGCCGTCTACGACATGCACGACGCACGGGAGTCGACGATCGACGCCTACGGCTCCGAAGTCATCCCGGTGCTCAGCGGCTGAACGCCGCGGCAGCGCCCGTCCAGCGCATGGCGCCGGCCCTGTCCGCGTCGGCGCGGGTGCTGCCCGACCCGTCGCTCGCGGCGTTCTTCCCCTACCCGGGCTGGGCTACCGCTCCGGGCTTCCCCCCTCCGCCGTGTTCACGCCGCCCCTGAGGCGAGTCCTGTCCGGTGGGCGAGGACGACGGCCTGGACGCGGTCGCGGAGGCCGAGTTTGGCGAGGATGCGGGACACGTAGGTCTTGACGGTCTCGGGGGTGATGTACATCGCGGTGGCGATCTCCGTGTTCGAGAGGCCTTCGGCGATGTGCTGGAGCACTTCCAGTTCACGAGGGGTCAGTGCGCGCACGACGTCGTCCATGGCCGGCCGTCCATGGCCGGCCGGGCGCAGGTGTCCGGCGAAGTGGCCGATGAGGTGGCGGGTGACGGCGGGCGCGAGGAGGGCCTCGCCGCGGGCGACGGTGCGGATGGCGTTCACCAGCTCGGCGGGTGGAGCGTCTTTGAGGAGGAAGCCGCTGGCTCCGGCGCGCAGGGCGTCGTAGACGTAGGCGTCGACGTTGAAGGTGGTGACGACCAGGACCTTCGGTGGGACCGGGTCCTTGACGTCGGGACCGGCGAGCTGCCGGGTGGCCTGGATGCCGTCGAGCAGGGGCATGCGGATGTCCATCACGACCACGTCGGGGTTCAGCCGGCGCGAGGCCGCGACGGCCTCGTGCCCGTTCGAGGCTTCGCCGACGACTTCCATGTCGGGTTGCGAGGAGAAGATCGTGACGTAGCCGGTGCGGACGAGGGCCTGGTCGTCGCAGACGAGGACGCGGATCGGGTCGGGAGGGGTGCTCACGGGGTTTCCGCCTGACGGGGCTGGAAGGGGACGACCGCACGGACCTCGAACCCGCCTTCGGGCCGGGGGCCGGCCTCGAAGCGGCCGTCGAGCATCATCACGCGTGCGTGCAGTCCGACCAGCCCGCGTCCGCCCCCCTCGCGATGCGGATTCCCCGCGATCGGCGCGTCGGGGGTGCCGCTGGTCGTCACGGTGATCTCGGTGTGCTCCGCGATGTGCCGCAGCTTGACGTGAGTCCGTTGCCCGGCCGCGTACTTGACCGCGTTGGTCAGTGCTTCCTGCACCACCCGGTACGCAGCGAGCTCGACCTCCAGGCTCTGCGGCCTGCGCTCACCCTGCTCGGCGAACGTGATCGGCTGACCTGATCTGCGGGTCTGCTCGACGAGGTCGCCCACCTGCCCCAGGGCGGGGGAACGGTCGCCCCCGCGCGACAGTTGCGCGGCGGCCGCCTCTCCGGTCGCCTCCAGTACGCCGAGCAGGTACCGCAGGTCGGTCAGGGCCCGGCGGCCGGTGTCGCTCACGTGCGTCAGCGACTCCCCGGCACGCTGGGGTGCGGAGGTGAGCAGGAACTGGGCGGCATCGGCCTGGACCACCATGGCCGTGACGTGGTGGGTGACCACGTCGTGCAGTTCCCGCGCGATCCGGGCCCGCTCGGTGGCCGTGGCCACTTCGGCCGCCAGCCGTCGCCGGTCTGCTTCTTGTGTCCGTTGCTTGCGCACGGTCCTCCCTACCAGCCAGAAAGCGGCCAGGAACAGATAGAAGGCGAGATAGTCCAGGAACGTCTGGGGCGAACCGATGCGGTCCAGCGCGAGGGCCAGCACGGCGAAGCCGCCGCTCAGGGCGAGGACCGCGTCGCGTCGGTGGCGGACCTGGTGCGCGCCGGCGGAGTACAGCGCCAGGTACAGGCCCATGCTGGCGAACGTGGTGGGGAAGCCCAGCATTTGGTGCAGGGCGAACGCGCCCGAGACGACGGCCAGCGTGCCCGCGGGCCATCGGCGGCGGGCGGCCGGTGGCAGGATCTGGGCCAGGACGAGTACCAGGGTCAGCGCGTTCTCCGGCCGGCGAGGCAGGTCGCCGATCTGTGCGCCAATGTGGGAGAAGTTCGGGACGAAGGCCGCAAGCGTGAGTGCCAGGGCTAGGACGGTGTCCTGGATGAAGGCGTCCCGCTGCTTCCACCAGTCGTACGGTGCCCGGAACGGCGGGAGACGCAAGGCCTCCTGAGGCGATATCACGTGTGTCTCCTCCGGTCCGGTCGCACTCAGCGGCCGGTATGGGTGCGGGGCTTGATCCCACCGCTGCGGCGGGCGCGGCGCAGCATCCAGACGGCGATGGCCGCGCCGACCAGGACGGGCACGATCGATGCCTCCAGGCCGAAGCCGCCGCCGGTGAGGAAGGCGGGGCCGTGGGCGTCCAGGGTGAACCAGCCTTCGGGGGTGTGGCCGGAGACCGGGATGCCGAGCAGCTGTTCCGCTGCGTTCCAGGTGAAGTGCACCCCGGCCACGAACCAGATGTTACGACGCCACAGGAACGCGGCTCCGAGCAGGACGCCCGCTTCCACGGCGATCGCCAGGGCGCTCCACAGGGTGGCTTCCGCGGCGCCGAGGTGGGCGACGCCGAAGAACAGCGAGGTGATCACGACGGCGGCCCGGCTGCCCCACAGCTGTTCCAGGGCCTGCAAGGCAAGGCCGCGGAACAGCAGTTCCTCGGTGACCGAGCCGCCGAGCTGCACCATGACGGTGGTCCAGAGGACCGGCACGAAGCCGTGGTCGGCCCAGGAGAAGGAGTAGCCCCCGAACACGGTGAGCAGGAGGACGGGGACGAGGATGAAGCCCAGGCCGATCCCGCCACCGAGCAGTGCTTCCCGGCCGGCTCCGCCGCGGGAGATCTCCGGCACGGGGCGTCCGGCGATGCGGTGCATCACCCACCCGTACACGGCGACCGCCGCGGCCGCGCCCAGGAGCGGTACCGGGCCGGGGCCGGTGGCCGTCAGGCCCGAGACCAGGCCGACACCGACCACGCCCGTCACCAGCCAGCCGATCGGCGAGCGGGCGATTCTGCTCAAGCGCCCACCGCGTTCGTCCGGGCCGGGTCCGGGGCCGGATCCGGTGGTGTGCTGAGTTTCGGACGTCGCGTCCATGGTGGTCTCCCGTCGCAGTGGCACCGTGTGGTGATCCGGGGCCACGGTATGAATCCGCACACCGCCGCGGATCACCCGCGCAGGGACAGGGTGTGTAGCTCTCACGGGGGATGCGCGGACGCGACGGCGAGCACCACGGCCGCCCCGTCCGTCGCCGAACGGACGGGAACGTGGGGTGCATCCCCCGTGAGAGCTACGCGGGTTGTCCACTCACGGGGGATCCTCATTGGTCCAGACCATCTCCTAACGTGGTGGAGGACGGCCCGCCGTGGTGGCGAGGCCCCCTTCCCCCCTCCCGAGGAGTGGCACGTGTCCCAGCAGAGGCTCATCGCCATGTCGGCCGCCGCGGTCACCGTTGCGGCCCTCGCCGCCCTGACCCCGTTCGGCTCCCGCGCCTACGCGGCGGAGTGCGCCACCCCGTATGCCGCCGCCACCGTCTACACCGGCGGCATGTCCGCTTCCTCGGGCGGCCACAACTGGCAGGCCAAGTGGTGGACCCAGGGGGAGACGCCCTCCGCCGGTGGCTCCGGTGTCTGGGCCGACCAAGGCGCCTGCGGGGGAGGCGGTGGCGGGGGCGGCACCACGCCGAGTCCGACCCCGACCACACCTGCGGCCTGCAACCACCCGGTCTGGGCCGCCGGCACCGAGTACGCCACGGGAGCGATCGTCAAGTACGGCCCCAACGGGCAGTACTACATCGCCACCCACGACAACCCCGGCTACGACCCGACCATATCCACGTGGTTCTGGAGCCCCTACGCCTGCACGGGCGAGCCGACGCCCTCCCCGACCCCGACCACCCCCAACCCGGGCGGATTCGTGGTCTCCGAGGCCCAGTTCAACCAGATGTTCCCGAGCCGGAACGCCTTCTACACCTACACCGGCCTGGTCAACGCGCTGTCCGCCTACCCGGCGTTCGCGAACACCGGTTCCGACATGGTGAAGAGGCAGGAAGCGGCCGCGTTCCTCGCGAACGTCCACCACGAGACCGGCGGACTAGTCTACGTGGTGGAGCAGAACACCGCCAACTACCCGCACTACTGCGACACCAGCCAGCCGTACGGCTGCCCGGCCGGCCAGGCCGCGTACTACGGGCGCGGACCCATCCAGCTCAGCTGGAACTTCAACTACAAGGCCGCCGGAGACGCACTCGGCATCAACCTGCTGAACAACCCCGGCCTCGTGCAGACCGACGCGGCAGTCGCCTGGAAGACCGGCCTGTGGTACTGGAACACCCAGAACGGTCCCGGCACCATGACCGCGCACAACGCCATGGTGGGCGGCGCCGGCTTCGGCGAGACCATCCGCAGCATCAACGGCTCCATCGAGTGCAACGGCGGCAACCCCGCACAGGTGCAGAGCCGCATCAACGCCTACCAGAACTTCGCCGCCGTCCTCGGCGTCCCGCCCGGCGACAACCTCTCCTGCTGAAGACACCGACCACCTCGACCGCGGCCCCTTCGCCGAAAGCAGGACGACGCGTGCCTCCTTCCCGATTCCCTTCCCCGCGTGACCGGACGTCCCGGGGCCGCCCACCCGGCGGTCGCGGTCGTACGGCGCCTGGCGCCGTGACCCTGGTCCTGGCGCTCCTGTCCGGTCTGATGGTCACCCTGGGCACGGCCGCTCCCGCCCTTGCCGGGCCCCTGCGGACGACGGGGGTGATCACCTACAACCTGCAGGGAGCGACGGCGGGCAGGGACAGCAAGTGGCACAACACCATCAGGAATTACGCGATAGCCGCCGATGTCGTCATGGTCCAGGAGGCCGGACCCGAACCGCCCGGCACGTTCGTGGAGAACCTCGTCATCGACCCCGCCGCGCCCGGCAGGTCCGGGTACGTCCAGCGCCATGACTGGAACGTCCGGGACGGGCGGGACCCCGTGACCTTCCACATCTATTACCTGCAGACCGACATCACGGGCGGCAGTTACGTCGGAGGGCGCAACAACCTTGCGATCGTGACGAGGCAACTGGCGAACGAAGTGCGCATCATCACCAACAACGATCCCGGTCGCACGGCGCGCAACGCGCTCGGCATCCGTCTGGGCAACGAGTGGTACTACAGCTTTCACGCCCTGTCCGGCTCCGCGGCCGACGCGCCCGCGATGACGCAGGCGATGGCGGACGCGGCAGGGGGCCGGCCGTGGACCATCGGCGCGGACTTCAACACGGAGCCGGGCCGGTTCGCGCAGCCGGCCAACTCCTACCGCTACGCCACCGGCCTGCCCACGCAGCAGAGCGGCCGTGAACTCGACTGGGTCCTGTCCTCGGAGCGGATCGCCGACCATCCGGTGGAGCGCCGTCCCGGGGAGCAGGCCGATCACTACGCGGTCCAGGTCGGGATGATGCGGGCCGCGGCCGAGCCGCCGGACCTGCGGATCCTGCCGCTGGGCGACTCCATCACCTACGGTGCCGGCAGCTCCAACGGAGCCGGATACCGCGGCCCCCTGTGGGAGGACCTGAGGAACCAGACCCACACCCTCACCAGCTTCGTCGGCTCGCAGCACGACGGGGCGGTCCCCGACAACGACCACGAGGGCCATTCGGGCTGGCTCATCGAGAACATCGCCGGCATCACGGACAACGCGATGTCCACCTACAAGCCCAACGTGGTGCTGCTGCACATCGGTACCAACGACATGAACACCAACCGCGACCCGGCCGGCGCACCTCGTCGCCTGGGTGAGCTGATCGACCGGGTGATCAGGGACCAGCCCGACGTGGCCGTCGTGGTCTCCACCCTGGTCCCCGCCCGCGACCCGGTCGTCCAGGGCCGTATCGCCGCCTACAACAACTCCATCCCCGGAGTGGTCGCCGAGCGACAGAACGCCGGCAAGCACGTGTGGATGGTCGACATGGACCCCGTCGAGGTCTCCGACCTGGCGGACCTGCTGCACCCCAATGACAGCGGCTACCGCAAGATGGGCGACATCTTCTACGAAGGCATCCGCTCCCTCGAAGTCGGCGGCTGGGTGAACCCGGCACCGGGAGGCGATCCCGGCGACGGCGGCGGACTGGGTGCGCCGAACTGGTTCGCCAAGGGGATCATCGCCTCCGGGTACGGGGCTTCGATCAACCCCGATCCGCAGCCGGGGGCCGACCCACCGGGCCCGCGCAGTACCTACCACCTGGCCGATCTCAACGGCGACGGTCGTGACGACTACGTCAAGGTCGGCGGTGACTGGCGGATCGCGGCCTGGCTCAATGGCAGCGACAACCCTGCCGGCACCCCGACCTGGAACTACCTGGGCTTGATCGGGCCGCCGATGGCGCCGACGGACATCGTCGAGCTGGCGGACATCAACGGTGACCACCGGGCCGACCTGCTGCAGATCGGCGGAGGCGGGAACGGATACATCGTCGCCTGGCTCAACGGCGGCCCCTCTCCCTCAGGCTGGACGTGGAATCCCGCGGGCCGGATCGCCCCCGGCGTCGGCGCGCCCGGCAGCCTGGTCCGGATGGCCGACATCAACGGCGACAGCCGGGCTGACTACCTCGTCATGGGCAAGGACAACGGCTCGGTCCAGGCCTGGATCAACAACGGGCCCTCCTCGTCCTCGGACTCCGGCTGGGCGTGGGACACGGCCGGCACCATCGCGTCCGGGGTCGGTGTACCCGCCCAGCAGGTCGTCCTCGCCGATGTCACCGGGGACGGCCGCGCCGACTATCTGTCCATGGGACGGGATGACGGTTCGGTGACCCTGTGGGAGAACGGCGGCCCCGCCACCGGCTGGGCCTGGTATGCCCGCGGACGCATCGCCGCCGGCACCGGCGCTCCGTCCGCGCGGGTCATGTTCGGCCGCGTGCACGCCCGTACGGGACCGAACGACAACGCCCGCGCCGACTACATCGTCTTCGACATGATCAGCGGAGCCATGGACATGTGGCTCAACGCGGGCCCGCCTCCCGGCGGCAGCGGCGACTGGAACTGGAACCCGCTCGGCACCATCGCCAACGGCGAGCGCGGCCGGGTCCTGTTCGCGCACATCGACGCCGATGCCCGCGACGACTATGTGTACCTCTCCGCCAACGGCGCCGTGTACACGTGGCTCAACGGCGGACCGGACAGGTACGACTGGCACTACAAGGGCCGGATCGCCCCCGGCGTCGGCGTCCCCGGCCGCGAGGTCACCTTCGCCGATATCGACGGTGACGGGGACGACGACTACCTCACCATCCACCCTGACACCGGCGCCGTCACGTTCTGGGAGAACCAGGGCGCCTCGGCGGCATCCGACAGCGGCTGGGCATGGCAGCCCCGGGGACGCATCGCCTCCGGAGTCGGCGCCCGCGGCGAGAACGTACGCCTCGCCGATGTCGACGGGGACCGCAGGGACGATTACGTGGTCCTCGGAGCCGCCAACGGCTCCATCACCGCCTGGTCCAACGGCGGCTACCGTCCCGGCTCACCCATCGACCCCTGGAACTGGAACCCGATCGGTCAGATCGCCCCCGGCGTCGGCTCACCCGCGAGCCACATCCGGCTCGCCCGGCTCTACACCTATCCCAACGACCCCACCGGCAGCCGCCGGGTCGACTACCTCGACGTCAACGACGACAGCTCCGTGCGCGGCTGGCAGAACGCCGGACCCAGCGGCAGCTCGCCCAGCGGCTGGGCCTGGAACCCCCAGGGCATCGTCGCGGCCGGCGTGCCCGCGGCCACGGGCGGAGCCCGCTCGGCCCCGGGTAGTCACATCCACTTCGCGGACATCAACGGCGACGGCCGCGACGACTACCTCGACATCGACCCCGGCAACGGAGCCGTCTGGGCCTGGACCAACACCAACCCTTCATAACGCCTCAGCCCACCGCCCGCGGCGCTCCCGACCCCACTCGGCCGGGAGCGCCGCGCAACCACGGGGGTATCCCGGGTGGCCCGCGCCGCCGCGGACGACGACCGGCTGCCGGGGGGCCGTAGGGTCCGAGCAGGACACACGTGGACCGTACGGCCGCCGGCCGTGATCGCCCGCCTCCGTCCGGAGCCGGGCACAGCCGTGCGCCAGGCCGTCATCTCACCTTGGCGTCGGTGCAGGAGGTGGTGTCCTGGCCGGGGAGGCGGCCGGTGGTGAGGAAGGTGATGGTGGCCTGGTCGGCGCAGGCGGATCCGGCGTCGTAGACGTAGTGGCCGCCGTTGTCGACGTCGACGAGCGCGGAGTTGAGGGCCTTGTGCATGCCTTCGCCGCCGGCCCGGGGGGTGGCGTGGTCGCGGCGGTTCTGCAGGACCAGGGTGTTGCGGGGGCCCGCGGTCATGGCGACCGGCTTCTCGGCGGGCTTCTCCCAGAAGGCGCAGGGCCAGACGTTGGCGGGCATGCCCGCCGTCAGCGGCCACTGCCCGCGGTCGGCGGCGCTGCGCTCGGCGTACCCGGCGACGTCCTGCGGCCACTCGGCGTCGCCGCAGGTGAGGGCCAGGAACATGGTGGCCTGGTTGTCCGCGGGAATGCCGTCGGCGGCCGGCGGCTCGGTCAGTACCTGCTTGAGGACCGCGGCGTCGGCTTCCGTGGGATTGCCGTCGGCGAGGTCGGCGGCGGCCCTCCAGAACCGTGCGGCCACCGGCAGGGTCTCGTTGTGCAGGAGGAGCGCGTAGGTGACGTTGCGCAGCAGCGCCCCGTCCAGCGGCACTGCTGCGCCCGGGATCGCGGCGGGCGTACGGTCGAGCCTGGCAGCCAGGGTGAGGTAGGTGTCGGTGACCTGGGCGGGGGTGGCGCCCAGCTCGAGGGTGGCGTGCTGCGCGGCGGCCGAGGCGGCGGCGTCGGGGAAGCGCTCGGCCATGCCCCGCCCCCAGCCTTCGGACACCTCGCGGGCCCAGACCTTCGCGGGGTCGATATTGCCTTCCAGGATCATCCGGTCGGTGCGGTCCTGGAAGAGGGAGCGGTAGACGGCGCCGAGGTAGGTGCCGTAGGACTGGCCCCAGTACGAGACCTTCTGCTCGCCGAGCGCTTCCCGGATGCGGTCCATGTCGCGGGCGGTGTTGGCCGTGGTGAAGTGGCGCAGGTCCCTGCCGAGGGTGTCCTTGCACTGGTGGGCGTAGAACTTGGCCAGGGTGACGTTCTTGTCGATGGATCCGTCCGCGGCCGGGTACGGGAAGATCGCCGCGACCGAGGGGGTGGGCAGCTTGCAGCTCTGCGGAGTACTGTGCTCGACCCCGCGGGGGTCGAAGCCGATCAGGTCGTACTGCTCCCGCACCGAGGCCGGAAGGGTCGGCGCCATGGTCTCCGGCATGGACAGCCCGCCCAGCGCCGGGCCTCCGGGGTTGAGCAGCAGGACGCCGTGGCGCCGGGTCTTGTTGGTGGCGGCCAGCTTGGAGATCGCCACCTCGATCTGCGGGCCGCCCGGGTTCTTGTAGTCGAGCGGGACTTCGAGGGTTCCGCACTGCAGTGCGGGGTTGCGGGTCTGACCGGCGGCCGGGGCCGGACAGGCACCCCAGACCATCGCCTTGGCGGCACCCGCGTCGACGGGAGACGGCGCGCCCTCTTTCAGGTCGCTGCCGTCACAGGCGGTCAGCGCGCTGCCGGCCAGGGCGGCGGTGACGACCGCGGCGGCGAGCCGTCGGCCCGAGGCCCGTGCGGCGGGAGAACGGTGGGTGGTGGAACGAGGGGCGGTGGTCATGTTCTGTCCTTGGCTGCTCGACCGGCTGACGCGAACGAGTCAACAAGGAGGGGGCGGTACCGCGCGTCACCCCGGGGAGGGCAAGGCGAGTAGCTCGCTCGGGGGATGTCAGTGGCAGCCCTCGATCATGTCAACGGACGTGTATGGAGAAGGAGTTGTCGACGTACTGTCCGTGTCGTGGCGCTGATGTCCGCAAGTCTCGGGCATGCGGATGTCGATGTCGATGAGGTCGGCTCTAGGCCCGGACCTGCCGAACGGTCATGGGGGCCGCCGCGGCGACCGCGGCGGTGGCTGCTCTTTCGGGGTCCGACCAGGTGAGCACGTGCAGGCCGTCCTGGCCGGCCTTCAGTACGGCCTCGGTGCGGACCCATAGCCGCAGCAGCGCAGGGCCCGGATCGGGCGCTGCGGCCGCCTCGCGGAGGTCTGACTCGGGGAGGAGACGGCTCAGTACCCCCGGGGGCCCGGGGCGGCGCGTCGAGGGCTCGACGTCGATGCCGACGGCCCCCGGGCCGACGGCCGCCGCGACCAGGCCGTCGGCGTGGCTCATGCTGAGGCCGAGTCCCGGTCGGCAGGGCAGGTACGGGCGCCCGTGGCCGGCCCGGCCGCAGCCGGGACAGAGCTGGGCCGGCGCCGATGCGCCCAAGGCCAGGCCGGTGTGGCGGGCGACGCACAGCCGGAGGAGAAGCCGGGCCGCCACCACGTCCCGGCGGCGTTCCGGTATCCGGATGCGGGCGATCCGCTGCTGTTCCCAGGGGGCCAGCAGCGTCTCGTGCAGGCCGGGATGGGCGAGGACCTCCCGGGTGGTCGCCACCACGGCGAGACCCGTGTCCCGGCCGTCGGTCATCGGGGGTGCGGGGTCTTCAGCCGGCGGTGCTCAGGAAGCGTTCCTGAACCCGGCCGAGGGTGCGGAAGTCGTCGATGGTGACCTCCTGGAGGTCGATGGTGCTTCCGGACAGTTCCTCCAGGAGGTCGATGAACTCCAGGAAGTCCATCGAGTCGATGAGCCGTGCCTCGATGAGGTCCTCGTCGGCGTCGATGGGGCCTTCGAGGCCGGGGTTCTTCTCGTGCAGCCATGTCGCTATGCGTTCCATGGGGAGGTCGCTCCTTGCTGTTCTTGCGGATGGCGCGAGGTGACGCGGTACGGGCAGGGGATCGGGGCTCGTGCGGCTCCGCTCAGGGGCGGGTTGCGGTGCGGAGCCGGTCGAGGGCCTGTTCGGGGGTTCCGTGGGCGAGGATCATCGCGTGCACCCAGCGCTCGACGCCGAAGGCGACGCAGGCGCTGTACGCCGGGCCCTCGGAGCCCGCCCGGATGCCGAGCCGCTCGCCGAAGAAGTTGCGGTGGCGGTTCACGGAGGCGATGGCCGTGCCGTCCGGGGCGGAGAACTCGTGCTTGACGGGGTCCAGGGCCATGAGGCGGGCCCGGGAGCCGCCCTTGTCGTAGAAGGGATCGTCGGCCACCGCCCTGGTCAGTTCCAGTCCGAGCAGGTCGGCGGCTTCGAGGATGAACTCGGCTCCGTGGCCGAGGTGTTCGAGGGCGCCCTGCTTGGTCCCGAGGTACAGGACCTCGCGCATGTGGAAGCCCCACAGCCGGCGCAGCCCGTCGTAGTGGGTCTCGTTGCGGAAGCACCGCCCCGTGGCGGAGAGGCGCAGGCCCGCTTCGCCGACGTCCCTGCCCTCCAGGGAGAGCAGCAGTCCGTAACAGGTGGCGGAGGGCAGCAGGTAGCCGGTCGGGCTCAGCGGCAGTTCTCCGGGCGTCTCGCCCGCGGCGAGGGCGTCGAAGGCGTCCGGGGTGAACCGGCCCGCGGAGACGCCGAGATGGGGGAAGTTCCGGAAGAAGTCGAGCCGCGTCAGGCCCTCCGTGGAGAGCAGGGGAGGGCCGACGACCTCGGGTGCGTGGAGCCGTGCGGCCAGCCCGGTGAGCAGCTGGTCCAGGCCGTGCAGGAGTGCGGTGCGTACCGGATCCAGCGTGACCAGGCCCGCACCTGGGCTCTTCAGGCCGCCGTCCGGCAGGGCCGTGGTGGTGCTGGGTGTGCTCATGGAATCCGCTCCCTCTGTGCATGGGCGTGGGCGTCGCGGACAGTCTTCGGATGCCGACCGGACGGCTGGGACGCGTGCGTCACGGTGTCGCCGCGGACCGCGCTGCGGGTGCGGTGGCGAACGGGCCGGTCGGTGTCCCGTGGGCGGGACCGGACTGCGCAAAGGGGACACTAAGCCGTCCGTGCTCCTATTGTCTAGACCAGATTCGGCAGCCATCCGGAGCGCTTCCCCCTCAATCCGTGATCTTTGCTGCAACGCAACTCCGCTGGTTGAGAACCCATTTGGCAGAGGCTATGGTCTAAACCAATCCCGCCGAACGGTGTGGTCCTCCAACCCGCGCCACGGCTCTGTCGTCCGTCGTCCGTACACGCAGTGCCCCATCGGCTCCGCGCCGGGGCCCGCCCCGTGCTGCCCACCGGCCGGGGAAAGAACGCTCGCGGTCCCGCGCCACCCGTGCCCGCTGCCGGGCCGAGCCACCTCCCCCGACTCCCGTTCTGGAGTGACCACATGACGCCTCCCGCCCCCAGCCGACCTCGCCGCCCCCACCTCCACCGGGCGGCATCGGACCTGCCGTACTTCAGCGCGGACGGCGAGTCGTACCTGGCGCAGACGACCCTGCGGGAGATGAAGAAGTCGAGACCGCTGCGGGTCCTGTCCGAGGAGGACTTCGCCCACTGGCAGACCTACGGCTACGTCATCGTCCGCGAGGCGGTCCCGGCGCAGGCCGCGCAACGACTCCTCGACTTCACCTGGGAGTTCCAGGGCCTCGACCCCCACCGGCCGGAGAGCTGGTACGAGGAGCGGCCGATGCGCTCCGAACTGGACCGGCAGCTGCTCGTGTACGGCTTCGTGGAGGCCTACCACCACCAGCTCCTGTGGGACAACCGGCAGGCGCAGCGCGTGTACGACGCCTTCGTCGACGTGTGGGACTGCGAGGAGCTGTGGGTCACCCAGGACCGGCTGAACCTCAACCCGCCCAACGTCAGGAACCGCGACCGCGCCCTCATCGAACCCACGGAGCGCGGTTTCGACATCAACCTCCACTGGGACATCGACACCACCCTCGGGGTGCCCCCGCAGCGGGTGCAGGGGATCATCGCGCTCAACGAGACCAGAGCGGAGTCGGGGGGCTTCCAGTGCTGCCCCGAGCTGTTCCGCCGGTTCGAGGAGTGGAAGGTCGGCCGGCCCGCCGACCGGGATCCGCTGCGTCCCGACGTGGACCGGGCGGAGTACCCCGTGGTGCGGCCCGACCTGCACCCCGGCGACCTGCTGATCTGGAACGGCCTGCTCGCCCACGGGGTGGCGCGCAACGTGTCCGTGGACCAGGTGCGCGCGGTCCAGTACCTGTCGATGATGCCCGCCCTGGAAGAACACGAGCGGCTCAGGCGCTCCCGCGTCGAGTCCTGGCGGCACCTGCGGACCCCGCGATGGAACCGCACCCTGGTCGGTGACCCCGTCCTGCACGAGTCCAAGCGGTACCCGACGGCCGAACTGAACGACCTGGGCAGCCGGCTGCTCGGCCTCACCTCCTGGAAGGACCCGGTCGCAGCCCCGGGCGCGGCGGACACCGTCGGACCGGGGGCCCCGCCGAGCGGCGCGGACGGCAGCGGGGAGGCGGCATGCGCCGTGTCTGTCTGACCCTGCCGACCAACCGGGCCTGCACCGAGACCCTCCTCGCCGTGGCCGAGGAAGCCGCCCACGGGGCCCGCACCTTCGACGTCGAGGTCCACCTCCTGATCCTCGATTCCTCCGATGCCCCGGCGCTCGCCGGGCACCGGGCGGCGGTGGCCGCCCTGCCGCCGGTCCCCGGGGTGGTCGTGCACCACCTCGACGAGGACGAACAGCGCGGCTTCCTGCAGGAGGTGACCTCCCGCTCCGGCGCCGACGCACCGGAGCGGCTGCTCGACCTGATGCTGCCCTCCCGCATCTCCTACGGGGCCTGCACCAACCGCGCCTTCCTCCTCGCCGAGGCCCTGGGATGCACGTCCGTCCACCGCCGGGACTCCGACAGCCGCTACCAGTACCTCGACGGCGAGCCCGTCTTCCCCCTGCACCACGAGCTGACGGCCCTGGGCCGCCCGGCCGCCGAGGTCTCCGGCCTGGTGACCCGCAGCAGGCTCGACCCCGCCTGCGCCCACCGGCCCGTGGCCCTGGTCGGCGGCTCCTTCGTCGGCGAGATGTCCGTCGACGTCGAGGAGATCCGCCGCCTCGACCCGGCCGTGTACGAGGAGGTCATCGGCCTCTCGCTGCCCGCCGGCCTCCCGGAGATCTGGCGCCGGAACCAGATCGCGCAGTCCTTCCGCGGCGCCGGAACCACCTCGTTCACCGGCGACCTCACCACACTGACCAGTGTCTCCCCGACGCACGTCGACATGTGCAACATCGCCCTCGACCGGGAGGTCTACGGCCGGGTCCCGCTGTCACCCGCCACCGACACCATCGGCAGCGACTACGTCCTCACCCACCTGGTCCACGACGCGCGCCTGCCGGGCGTCCTGCACAACCGGCACATCGTCAACTTCCACACCAAGGACCGCCGGACCGACGCCGGTTTCCTCGCCTACCAGATCAGGTTCGCCAAGTTCCTCCTCGCCGGGGGACACCTCCAGAGCGTGTACGCCGCGACGAAGGCGGCCGGAAACGCCCTGCTGGACGCCGACGGCCACCTGCGGGCCGACCTGGTCGCGGGCCTGGTCAGGGACAGCACCCGCGTGGACCCCACGGAGAACGCCGGACGTCTCGACGTCCTCGAACGCTCCTACCGGGCCCTCGGCGGCCGGTACGCCACCGCCGCCGACGCCCTCGCCGGACGCCGAGCCCAACTCCTCGACGAGGCAGTCCGGGACATGGAGGACTTCGCCCTCCTCATCGACTCCTGGGCCGGGTTGACCCGCGCCGCGCGGGCGACGCCCCTCACCGCCGATCCCACCCGTCCGACGGCCGGGAGCATCACCGTCGCGTACGCCGGAGGCGAGGTGCGCCGGGGCCCCCTCACCATGGGACAGGCCAACATGGTCCGCTGCATGCTGAGGGACGAACCCGAGCACATCAACATCCACGACGTGTGGCCGGTCCCCGAAGGCACCGGACCGGACGCGGTGGTCGAGGCCCTGCGCACCCTGGTGGTACGGCACGAGGCCCTGCGCACCACCTTCCCGCACGCCCCCGGGGAAACACCCCGCGAACAAGCCGTCGCGGACCGGGGCACGTTCACGCTCACCCTCCTGGACCACCCGGAACTGCCGGACGACGCCGCCGGATACGCCGACTCGCTGGCCCGCCGGGCGCGCGTCGAACGCTTCCGGCTGGACCGGGACTTCCCCCTCCGCCTGTCCCTGGTGACCCTCCGCGGCGCCCCGGCCTTCGTCACCATGGCCGCCAGCCACGCCCTGACCGACGTCGGCGCCCTCACGGTGCTGCGTCGCGAATGGCTCGCCCTGCTCGCCGGAACGCCGCTCGACCCACCCGCCTCGCTCACCCCGCTCGACCTCGCGGCCCAAGAGGCGAGCCCGGCGGGCCTGCGCACCTCCGCGGCCTCACTGCGTCACTGGGAACGCGTCATCCGCACCGGCCCGCAGGCGATGTTCGCGGAACCCGGCGCCGAAGGCACCGAAGCGCCGATGCCGAGGCTCACCCTGCGCTCACAGCGGGCCGCCCGGGCCCTGGCCCGCGTCTGCGCCCGCACCGGAGCCCTGCCGTCCACCGTGCTGCTGTCCGCCTGGGCCGTGCTCATCGCCCACCGCACGCGGCAGAGCGCGTGCGTCATGGCCGTGCCCACCTCCAACCGCTACCACCCCCGCCTCGCACAGGCGGTGAACACCCTCTCCCAGGACGCCCTGCTCCTCCTCGACGTGCAGGTCCCGACCTTCGACGTGCTGGTCAAGAAGGCATGGGGGGCCGCGCTCAACGCCTACCGGCACAGTCAGTTCGACGCGGTCGCCCTCTGGGAGATGATCGGCGACACCACCTTCGCGCGCGGCAGCCGATTCACCCGCGACGTGGTGTTCAACGACGTCAGCACCCTCCCGGCCGCGCCCTCCCCGCACCCCGCGGAGCCGGGCAACGAACAGGCCGCGCCCGAACTGGAGCTGGCCTGGGGGCCGGAACAGGTCCTGCCGACCCGCGCCCTGGCCTTCGTACGCGCCATCGAACCGGCGGTGCACCTGGACCTGTGGGCCGACCCCGCCCTGCTCGGACCGGCCGGGGCGGAAGCCCTGCTCACCGGCCTCGTACGACTCCTCGAAGAGGCCGCGGACCACGACGTACCGCTCGATTCCCTCACCGAGGTGACCGGCGTCCGGCCGGTCGAACGCGGGCCGGGGTGGCAGCGGATCGACGGCTGCTGGACCTCACCGCAACTGGTGGCGGCCACCTTGAGCAAGGCCCTCGCGGGCCTGCCCGTACACGTCACGGCGGACACCCCCGACGACGGCGCGCCACCCGGAGGGAGCCTCACGGCGTACATCGCCGCCGGCAGCACCCCGCTCACCCCCGAGCAGGCGCACGCCGCACTGATGGACGCACTCCCCGGGCGCCCCGGCGTACTGGCCCCGCACCGGTACGTGATCGTCCAGAACCCGCCCGCGGAGGCGGACCGGAGCAGCGCATGGCTCCGTCAGCACACTCTCACCGAAGGGACCGGCCGGCCTCCGGCGGATACGACATGACGATCGACGAGGCACCCTCGACACCGGAGCACGGCTCCCCGCCCCCCAGCCCGTGGCGGTCGGCCCGCTTCCGGCTGTTCTTCACCGCCCGCAGCACCTCCCTGCTCGGCGACGGCATGCTGATGGTCTCCCTGACCACCGCCGTGCTCGGAGCGGGGTACGGGGCCGGCGGCGTCGGCTACGCGCTCGCCGCATGGATGGCGCCGATCGTCGTGCTCGTCCTGTTCGGCGGGGTCCTCGCCGACCGCTTCACCCCCCAGGTGATGATGGTCGGCGCGGACGTGGTGCGCATGGTGGCCATGCTGACGCTCGCGGTCCTGCTGATCACCACCGACATACGGCTGTGGCACATCATGGCGCTGCTCGCCCTCAGCGGCGCCGCGACCGCCATGTTCCAGCCCGGCCTGGCGAGCCTGGTGCCCCAGGTCGCCGAGGACATCCAGCGGGCCAACGCGCTCCTGCGGGTCTCCGAGGCCATCTGCACCCTGCTCGGCCCCGGCCTCGCCGGCCTGCTCGTCGCCTACTGGGACGTGGCGGGCTCGTTCGTGGTCATCGCGGCCGCCTACGCCCTCAGCGCCCTGGGCCTGGCACCGCTGCGCAAGCTCGGCACCGCCCGGGACGAGGGCAACGATCCGCTGTGGCAGCGGCTGGCGACCGGCTGGCACGAGTTCCGGTCCCGTTCCTGGCTGTGGGGGGTCATCGCCATCTGGGCGGTGTACGGGCTCTTCGTCTTCGGACCGGCCCTCCCGCTGGGCGCGGCCCTGCTGACCGAACAGCACGGAGCGGGCGGATACGGCTGGATCGCCTCCGCCGACGGCGCCGGCACGATCGTCGGCGGCCTGCTCGGCATGCGCGTCAGGCCGCGCCGCCCGCTGGTGGCGGGAGCCTGCGCGATGTTCTTCTTCTCCCTCAACCCGCTCGCCCCCGCGCTGGGCTGGTCCTTCACCATCACCGCCGTGACCGGGGTCGTGGCCGGCTGCGGGTTCGCCTTCTGGGGCGTGATGTGGGCGACGAGCGTGCAGACCCACATCCCCCTGGCCGTCCTCAGCCGCGTCTCGGCCTACGACGTGGCCGGCTCCATCATGGTCATCCCGCTGGGCCGCGCCCTGGCCGGCCCGGCGGCGGACGCCTACGGCGCGGACCGCGTCCTGCTCTTCTCCTCGGTCGTCGGCCTCGTCTGCATCGCCGCGATGCTCTGCGTCCCCGCGATCCGCGCCCTGACCCGCACCCCCGGACACCCCGCCCCGCCCGCCGCATCCACGGTCCCCGCCGTCCCCGCCCAGGGAGGCTGACGGGGACTCCTGCGCCCGCGGGCCGCTAGCCGTCCGCCTTGCGGGCTCCCTCGGCGATGTCGCCGAGCACCTTCGCCGGCTGTGCGTCCCGCCGTACGGCTCCTCCGATGCTCTTCTTGAAGTCGGCGCTCACCCCGGCCCAGGACTTCTTGCCCACCGGGTACAGGCGCGAGGACGGCAGGGCGCGCAGGAACACCTTGAGCGGTGCGATACCGGGATCGTCGGAGTCGAGCATCCGCCGGTAGCCGCTCGTCGTCACCGGCAGCAGCCCGTACTTCGTGGTGAAGGCGGTGACGTTCTTCTCCTCGTACAGGAAGTCGAGGAACTGCCCGGACTCCTTCGGGTGTCCGTTCTTGAAGGCCATGACCCAGTCGGCGACGCCCATCGCCTGCGGCTCGGAGGCGTCCGCGGTGGGCAGGGCGATCATTCCGAGCTTGATGCCCTTCTCGGTCGCCTGCTTCACCAGGGTGGGGTGGCCGTTGAGGATCCCCACCTCCCCGCGGGTGAAGGCGTCGAAGGCCTTCTGGCGGTCGAGCTTTCCCGGTTCGTCCGGCCCGGTCAGCCCGGCACCGACCAGGCCGTCCCGCAGGAACTCGAAGGTCCGCACGTTCGCGGCCGAGTCGATGACGTAGCTCTCGGAGTCGTTCGTGAGACCGCCACCGCCGGCGAGCATCCACTGCATCGCCTCGGCCTGTGCCTCCTCGGGGCCCAGGGGCAGCGCGATCGGCGTGCGCACCCCGTCGCCCTTGAGCTTCTTCGCCGCCGCGGTCAGATCGCTCCAGCTCCGCGGCTGCCACGACGCGCCCTTGGCGATGACCCCGGCGTCCTCCAGGAGCTTCGTGTTGTAGAACATCAGCCGGGTCGAGGCCACGAACGGCAGCCCGTACTGGTCACTGCGGATCCTGCCCGCTTGTGCGAGCGGCGTCAGCAGGTCGGCCTCCGTGCGGACCGAGAGGAGTTCGTCGGCCGGGTACAGCTTTCCGGCCGCCGCGTAGTCGGCGTAGGCGCCTATCTGCGCGATGTCGGGCGCGTGGCCCGCCCGGACCATTTCGGCGACCTTCGCGTCCACGTCGTTCCAGGACAGGACGCTCACCTCCACCCGCACGCCGGGATGCGCCTGCTCGAAGCTTGAGGCCAGCTCCTTCCAGTACGGCTCGGAGGAGTTGGCGGGGCTGTCACCGTAGTCGGCGGCCACGACCCGCAGCACCACCTTCGCCGAGCCCGGATCGGACGACATCCCGCAGCCGGCCAGCACCACCACTGCCAGACAGCCGGCTCCGCATGCCCACAGCCCACGACGCTTCACCCTCATGACCCACCCTTCTTCGCTCCTTCGCAGGGCGTAGGTCTACACCACTTTCGCGCCGTCTTCACAGGGTTCCGCACGAACGAGTCCGCACCGTGGCCTCGGCAAATCCCTTCAGTAGCCAATCAGTTGCAGCCGAACGGAACTTTCCGGTCCACCGCTCCGCCCCAAACCGGACGCCTGCGCGCCTCAGCCCACCCCGTCGTGGAGGTGCAGGGTCCCGCTCCAGGTCAGGTCGCCCGCCGAGCGGCCCACCAGGAGTTCGTACGCACCCGGCTCCGTGCGCCAGGACCGCTCGGCCTCGGACCAGTGCCGCAGGGCACGGGCCGGGACCTCCACGACGGCGCTCGCCCAGGCGCCGGCCTCCGCGTGGACCGCGGCGTACCCCGCGAACCAGCGGGCGGGGCGCTCGACCGCGGACCGCGGCCGGGCGAGGTAGACCTGTACGACCTCGCGGCCGGGCCGGTCGCCCGTGTTGCGCAACCCCACCCGGACCGTGAAGGAGGAGCCCTCCGCGACGGCCGCCGGGGCCTCGACCGCCCCGTACTCCCATGTGGTGTAGCCCAGCCCGTGGCCGAACCAGTACGCGGGCCGCCGGCCGGTGAGGAGCCAGGCCCGGTGCCCGATGTGCACGCCTTCGCCGTAGGAGAGCCGGCCGTCGACCGGGTGGGCGTGGGTGACGGGCGCGTCCGCCAGCGCGGCGGCCCAGGTGGTGGGGAGGCGGCCGCCCGGTTCCGCGTCCCCGAACAGGACGTCCGCGAGCCCGGTGCCCGCCTCCTGCCCGGGGAACCAGGTGAGCAGCACCGCGCCCGCCTCGTCGCGCCAGGGCAGTTCGACGGGTCCGCCGCTGTTCACCACGGCCACGGTGCGCCGGTTGACCGCCGCCACCGCGCGGACCAGCGCGTCCTGGTGGCCGCCGAGGCGCAGGTCACCGCGGTCGTGGCCCTCGGTCTCGGTGTGCTCGGTGGTGCCGACGACCACGATCACCGCGTCCGCGTCACGAGCCGCGCCGACCGCTTCGGCGAGCGCGGCCGCCGCCCCTGGCTCCGGCGGCGCCGCCGCGACGACCGTGGCGCGCCCGGCTCCCGGGACCAGCTCGCGCCGGGCCGTCAGGAGCACGGGCTGCGTCGTGTCCAGGGTCGTCCGCACCGTGTGCAGGGGCGGGTTCACGTGGACGACGGCCGGGTCGTCGGTGGTGCACGGGAACGCGCCGTCCAGCACGGTCCGGCCGTCCAGGGCGAGGGTCATGCGGCCGAAGCCGGCGATGCCGAAGGTCCATTCGCCCGCCGCCTGCGGCCGTACGAGCGCGCTGATCTCCACCGTGCGCGCCGCGGGCACCACGGGCGGCTCCAACTGCCGCCCCGACAAGCGGTGTTCCGCATGCAGCTCGTGGCCCGCCTCGTCCAGGAGGCGCAGCAGTACACCGGGCTCCCCGGAGCGCGGATCGCTGCACCAGCCGGTCCCGAGCGGCGCCGGGGGGACACCGAGCCCCGGACCCGGTACGTGCACCACCCGGGCCAGCCCCTCCAGCCGGGCCCGGATCCCGTCGAGGGGGGTGACCGCGTGCGCGGGGAACACCCCCGCGCTGCCACCGCCCTGGAGGCGCGGGGAGCCGGCGTGCACGCCGATGACGGCGACCGTCGCCAGCGAGGCCGGGTCGAGCGGGAGCACCGCGCGGTTGCTCAGCAGGACGGATCCGGCGGCCACGGTGCGGCGCAGCAGCGTCCGGGTGTCGTCCGGCCCGAACGCCGGAGTGCGCGGGCGCGGGCTCGTACCGAGCGCCCCCACGCGTCCGGCCAGCCGCAGCAGGCGCCGCACCTTCTCGTCGACGGCCCGCTCGGGGACCAGACCGTCCTCCACCGCCCGGACGAGGGACTCCGCCCACGGGCCCTGCGGTCCCGGCATCGCCAGGTCGAGGGCGGCGAGGGCCGGTTCCACGGTGGACCGCAGGGCGCCCCAGTCGGAGACCACCACTCCGTCGAACCCCCAGTCGCCCTTGAGGGGTTCGGCGAGCAGCGGACTGGCGGTCATGGTCGCGCCGTTCACGCTGTTGTAGCCGGCCATCACCAGCCACACGCCGGCCTCGACGGCGGCCTCGAAGGGAGCCAGGTACACCTCCCGCAGCACCCGCTCGGAGACCCGTACGTCCACGTGCATCCGGCCGGTCTCGGAGTCGTTGGCCACGTAGTGCTTGGCCGTGGCCGCCACCCCCGCGGCCTGGATGCCCCGGACCAGCGCCGCGCCCGTGCGGCCCGTCAGTACGGGATCCTCCGAGAAGCACTCGAAGTGCCGGCCGCCCAAGGGTGTGCGGTGCAGGTTGAGCGTCGGCGCGAGGACGACGTCCACGCCCTTGCGGACCGCCTCCGAGGCGAGCAGACCCCCCAGCTCCTCGACCAGGCCCTCGTCCCACAGCGCACCGATCGCCGAGGCCGAGGGCAGCAGCGCGGAGGTGAGCCGCTCGTCCCAGGCCTCTCCCCGCACCCCCGCGGGGCCGTCGGAGGTCACCATCTCGCGCAGGCCGACGGCCTGTTCGCCGGCCGTCCGCCAGGTCGTGGCCCCGGACAGCAGCCGCACCTTCTGCACCAGATCGAGCTTCTCCAGCAGCCGATCGAGCATGTCCTCGCTCATCCCCACCCCATTCACGTCATCCGTTCCTCACCCATGGAAGAAGACCCGGCCCGCCCCGTTGTTCAGACGGGGCGGGCCGGGCCCGTACGGAGGGCCGGCCGGGTCAGGACGGCCGGTACTCCGCGTTCAGTGCCGCGCCGTCACGGTCAGCTGTAGACGCCGAACTCGTGGAGGGAGTAACCCCAGGCGGTGCCGCGGGCGGTCAGGTTCAGCCGTACGTGGCGGGTGTTCGCCGACACGTTGATCGTGTCGATGTCACCGTTGCCGGTCGTCGTGGAGTAGACCGTGCGCCAGTTGGTGCCGTCGTCGGAGAGCTGCACCTCGTAGGACTTGGCGTACGCGGGGTCCCACACCAGCTGCAGGGTGCGGATCGCCTTGGAGGCTCCGAGGTCGACGCTGATCCACTGGGGGTCGCTCCAGTCGCTGGCCCAGCGGGTGGTGGTGTTGCCGTCGGTGGCGTTGGCCGGCCCGCAGGGGCAGTCCCCGTAACTGGTCTGGAAGGAGGAGGCGGTGGTCGGCTTGTTCAGCGCCACGTTCGTGCCGCTCACGGGCGGGGCGATGACCTTGACGGACTTGGTCTCGATGCCCGCGTTGCCGTGGCCGTCCTCGGCCTGGATGTAGACCTTCCACACGCCGAGCTTCTCGGGAGCGGTGACCGCGAAGGTCCCGTTGCCCGTCGCGCGCCACTGCGCCTCGACCAGACGCTTGTCGCCGTTGGCGTAGTTGCCGCTGAGGAAGACCTTGTACGTCAGGGGGTCGTTCTGCGGGTCACTGATGTTGGCGCGGACGGTGAACTCCCCGCCGGCCGGGGCGTTGGAGGCCTTGTCTACGACCATGTTGCTGATGACCGGCGGGGTGTTGTCGCCCGCGGTGGAACCGGTGTACGCCTTCTTCACCGCGTAGTACGACAGCCTCCTGAGCCCGTCGGGCAGCAGGTTGAACCAGATGCCGCCGAAGTCGTGCTCGATGCCGTAGTGGAACATCGTGGCGCCCAGGGCCACGCCCTGGTGCGAGGTGATGCAGTTCCAGGCGGTGGTGTAGCCCTCGGCGGTCTGGACGTCGGTCTTCTGGTCGGGGATGCCGTTCGCGTCGTTCGGCACCTCCCACTCGCCGGCCGGGCCCGTCTCGGTGATGATGTAGGGCTTGTTGTAGCCGCCGTCCACCCAGTCCTGCTTCACCTTGCAGATGTTGCCGTAGGAGTTCATCGAGTACAGGTCGAGGTCCGGGGCGTTGCGCTTGTAGTACGGCCAGGCGCCCGTCCAGGCGTCGGTCGAGGTGACCGGGTGGTCCGGGTCGATGCTGTGGATCTTCTTGGCCACGTCGTTCACGAACGTGGTGTAGGCGTTGCGCTGCGCCTCCAGCTCGGTGCCGCTGTAGCAGTTCTGCAGGCCGAGGACGGACTCGTTGCCCACGTTCCACATGAGCGTGGCCGGGTGCGACTTGTAGGTGTCCACCCACTTCGCGAACTCGGTCAGCATGTTGCTCTTGTACGCGGCGTCGGTCACGTAGTTGACGCAGCCGCCCGAGCCGGGGCCGCCGCCGGGCTGCAGCCAGAAGCCGTTGATGACCCGGATGCCGTTCGCCGCGGCCGTGTCGAGCAGGGGCTTGCTCGACGCGTCCGTGCCCCAGGTGCGGATGGTGTTGACGCCCATGGACTTCACGTCGGGCATGTACTTCGGGGCGTCCGCGAAGGACGGGCCCCAGGTGAGGCCCTTGACCGTGTACGGCTGCCCGCCGACGGTCAGCTGCCAGTTGCCCTGGGAGCCGGCCACGCGCACGGCGCCCTGGGCCGGGGGCTCCGCCGTGGTGCTGCCGTAGACCTGGAACTCCCAGAGGGAGTATCCGTAACCGCTGGAGCGGGTCAGGCCGTTCATCCGCACGTAGCGGCCGCTGCCGGAGATGGCGATCTCGTCGGTGCCGCCGTCGCTGCCGGTGACGGCTTTGGCGGTGCGCCAGTTCGTCCCGTCGTCCGAGACCTGGATCTCGTAGTTCTTGCCGAAGGCGCCCTCCCAGGTGAGGACGACCCGGCTGAGGCTGCGGCTCGCGCCGAGGTCGACCTGGATCCATTCGGCGTCGCGCCACTGGCTGGCCCAGCGGGTGCCGGTGAGGTTCCCGTCGAACGCGGCGGCCGCGGAGTAGCCCTCGCCCTCCTGGGAGGAGGCGGTGGCGGGCTTGCCCTGGGAGAGCAGGGTTTCCGCGGCGACCGCGGTCGGGGCGCCGACCAGGGTGAGCGAGGACGCGAAGAGCGCGCCGAGGGCGACGAGGGCGGCCGCGCCGCGGGTGCGACGGGGACTGGTTCTGGTGGAGGGAGGGGGGAACATTGCGGCTCCTGGTGTCAATTGCGGGGGAATGCCCCTGGGCCGGGGCGCGGAGGTCTGGTCACCCGGCCCAGGGGAGTCGGGCGCGCCTCCGGCGGGTCGGCGGAGACGGCGGAGCGGGGGAGGCGGTGGGGCGGGGGAGGCGCTGGTGACTGTGGTGACTGTGGTGACTGTGGTGCGGTGGTGCCCCGGGCCTCGGCGGCAGGGCGGAAACCGGGCCCGGGGCGTCGTGGGCCGGTTCCGCCGGGTGGGCGGCGGAACCGGTGGGGGAGGCCGGACGGCTAGGGGTACGAGACCACCGTGGAGGGGACCGTCGAGGTGCCGGCCGGGACCGTGGACGCGCCGGTGTCGTTGATGACGTGCTCGTAGTGGCCGTTGCCGCCGAGCGAGACCGTCAGCAGGCTGTGGAACTTGACGCCCGGTTTGACCGGGGCCTTGAAGCCGTGGTCCTGGCGGATGTTCGGGTCCACGTTGTAGTTGCAGTAGCTGCCCAGGCCCCACGCCTCGTGGGTGGTCACCGAGTCGTCCACCCGGTAGGCGGCGTAGCCCTTGGTGCTGCCGTTCTGGATGGCGGCCTGGTTCGGGGCGTCGTACGCCTTCTCGTTCTGGTAGAAGACCGTCTTGCCGCGCTCGCCGTACCACTCCACGTCGTACTTGTTGAAGTGCTCGACGAACAGGCCCGTGGCCAGGACGTCGTCACCGTTGACCCGCACCCCGTAGTCGGCGCGGTTGGTCTCCCAGCCCACGCCCTCGCCGTGGTCGGCGCGCCACACCCAGGTGTGGTCGACGATGGTGTCGTCGCTGTTGACGACCACGCTGGTCGTCGCCTTGCCGGCGCCCGCCCCGCCGACGCGGATGTACACGTCCTGCACGGTGGTGGGATTGGCGGCGTGGTCGGCGGAGGAGTTCTGCGGTCCGAGCTCCAGCAGGGTGGGCGAGTTGACCGGTCCGGCGTCGATCAGGAAGCCGGCGAGGCGGACGCCGTCCACGTCGGCGACCTTCATCGCGGTGACGCCGTTGTCCGGGATGATCGTGGCGAGGCCGAGGCCGAGCACGATGGTGTTCGCGCGGTTCACGTTGATGGTCTGGTCGACGTGGTAGATGCCGGGCGTGAACAACAGGTTCAGGCCCTGCGTCAGCGCCTGGTTGATCGTGGCGGCCGTGGTGCCGGGCTTGACCACGTAGAACTGGCTGAGCGGGACGGAGTCGCCCTGCGGGGTGCCGCCCGCCCAGGTGGTGCCGCGGGCGTTGGTGCGCTTGGCCGGCGCGAACACCTTGTACTCGCTGCCGTCGAGGTAGAGGTAGGGCTTCTCGCGGGAGACCGGGGTGGTGTCGAGGGTGGTGTAACGGGGCTCCGGGAATCCGGTGGCCGGCGCGCCCTCGACACCGGAGAAGGTCTGGTTCCACACGCTGTTGGACCAGCCGCCGATGGTGCTGTCGCGGGTGTACCACTGCTGCTGCGAGTAGTTGCCGACCTGGCCGTCGATCTTGGAGTCGGCGATGTAGCCGCCGCTGGCCCAGCCGTAGCCGTTCGGCGCCAGGTTGAGCGCGCCCTTGACGTGCATGCGGCGGAAGGAGGAAGCCTGTGAGACCGCCCACCGGTTGGTGCCGCTGACCGGGTTCACGGTCAGGCCCTCCGCGCCGCGCCAGAAGTTCTGGGTCGCGTTGCCGTTGAACCAGCCCGCGTCGACCGTCACGTCACCGTTGATGGTGGTGTCGTCCGGGCGCAGGCCGAGGCCGGCGATCTGGGTGTAGAAGCCGATCTGGGCGTTGATGTTGTTGTACGTACCGGGCTTGAGGAGGAAGGCGTGGCGGCCGCTGCCGAACTGCGCCGACTCCTGCTCCTGGAAGACCTGGTCCAGCTTGGCCTGGACGCCGGGGGTCGAGGGGTCCACGACGTGCACGTTCGGGCCGAGGTCGCCGCCGCCCGGCAGGGTCGGGCCGGTTCCTCCGCCGCCGGTGCCGAACACCTTGAACTCCCAGAGCGAGTAGCCGTAGCCGGTGGCCCGGGTGACGCCCTGCATGCGGACGTAGCGGGCGGTCCCGGTGATGTTCACGGTCTCCGTGCCGCCGGCGCCGGTGGTCGTGGAGTGGGCGGTGGTCCAGTCGGTGCCGTTGAGCGACAGCTCGATCCGGTACGCCTTGGCGTAGGCGGCCTCCCACTGCAGGACGACCTTGCTCAGCGCGGTCGCGGCGCCGAGGTCCACCTGCAGCCACTGGGCGTCGGAGGCGGCGCTGGACCAGCGCGAGCCGTCGTTGCCGTCGACGGCGTCGGCCGCCGGGGTGCCGTAGTGCTCCTGGCTGGAGGCCGTCACGGTCTTGCCCTGGGAAACCGGCGCGGCCTCGGCGGAGGCGGCGGGGGCGGCGGGGGTCAGGGTGAGCAGGCTGCCGAAGAGGGCGGTCGTGACCGCCGCGGCGATCCCCTTCCGGGTGGAAGCGGGACGCCGTCCGCGGGGCAACGCATCGACAGGTATGCCAGTAGGCATTGGTGCTCCTTTAACGAACCTGAAACGGGAGAGCGCTCTCCAGACCTTGCCCGTAACGCGATCGGCCGGTCAAGGAGCGTGACGGCTTTTCTTTCATCTTTCATTAAGTTCCGAGGTGGGAATGGGTGGATGCGTGGGCCGCAAGCGGCGGATCGTCCGAAGCGGCACCGCGCGATGCGTACGCATCTCTTACGGACCGTCACCTTCCGTTCCTGCGGCCGGGGTTCGCGCGGGTCCCGTCCGGGCGCGGGCCGCGGTGAGCGGGCCGGCCCGGCGGGGGTCGGGCGGTCCGCGGACCGCCCGGCGCGGGCGGGCAGCCGGAGCGTGTCCCGGGGCGACACCCCGGCGTGCCGCGTGGCGGTACGCGGGCATGCGCTGCACTGGGCGGAGCCGGGCAGGGGCAGGGCAGATCCCGGCCGGGCGGCGCCGGGTTGGGCAGAGCCGGCCGGGGCGGCAGAGTCTGCACCCGGTAGGGAACGGGCAGGCAGGGAAAGCCAGCGGCCGGGCAGGCGCGAGCGGGCGACCGAAGCGCATGCGTGCGGGCACGGCCCGGCCGACCGGGCGCGGCAGCGCAGAGGGCCGGCAGGCGGGCAGGGGCACGGCAAGGCAGAGCGGGAGCAAGCGAGGCCGGGCCGGAGCCGGGCCGGGTCGAGGAGCGATAGGACACCGGGGCCGGGCAGAGGGAGGACAGGGCCGGATGGGGCCGAGGGCGGGCAGTGCCGGGCAAGGCCGGAGCTGACGGGCCGAGGTGGGGCCTTGCCGGACCGGGCAGCGCGGGACCGGGCATCGCCGGAGCTGGCAGGAACGGCCGGCCAGGCAGGGGTTGACCCGGGCCAGGGCAGACCAGGCACCTGCGGGGCGTACTCACCGCGGATCAAGGCGGACGCCTGTAGGCACGGCCCGGCCGGCAGGGCGCGGCAGCGCGGAGCGCCGGCGGCGGGGCAGGGGTCGGGCTGGGCGGGGCCGAGGGCGGGCAGTGCCGGACGAGGCCGGACTTTACGGGCCGAGGTGGGGCATTGCCGGACCGGGCAGCGCCGGACCTGGCAGGGAACCGGCCGGCCAGGCAGGGCCGGACCCGGGCAGAGCAGAGCAGGTGCCTGCGGGGCGTACTCACCGCGGATCAGGGCGGACGCGTGTGGGCGCGACCCGGCAGGCAGGCAGGGTGCGGCAGTGCGGAGGGCCGCCGGCGGCAGGGGTCGGGCCGGGACCGGCCGGGCGGGGCCGGGAAGGGCTGGGCGGGGTCGGGAAGGGCCGGGCGGGGGTCGGGGAGGGCGTGGCGGGGGCCGGAGTTCGGGCAGGAGCACCGGTCGGGCGCGGGCCGGGCATGGCCGGGCTGGGTAGAGCCGGGCAGGCCCGAGGAGCAAGGCCGACCGGACGGGGCCGGGCAGGGCGCGCAGGACCGAGGTCAGGCAGGGCCGGTTAGGGAAAGCCCAGGCTCTGCCCGGGCCGGGTAGAGCCGGGCCGAGGAGCAACGGCCAGCCGGACGGGGCCGAGCAGGCAGCGGCCGGGCAGGGCGCGTAGGACGAGGTGGGGCAGGGCCGGTTGGGGAACGCCCGGGCTCTGTCCGGGCCCGGGAGGTCGGGGAGGCCCGAGCGGGGCTGGCGCCCGGCGCGGCCGTGGGACCGCGTGGCCGGGCGGCCGGGCCGCCGGGCGGCCGTGGGGCCGCGCCGCCGTGGGGCCGGGGCCGGGGCGGCTCGGGCCCAGGCCCCCCGGCCCCAGGCGGCCCAGGCTCGGTGGGGCCGGGCGCGCGGCAGCCCTCCCGTGGGGAGGCGGGAGGGTGCTGGGCCCGGGTGGTCCGGAGCCACACCATAGGCACCGGAACGGGTGGGCCGGTAGGCATATGGCAGGGGGAAGTTCCGGATGCTTCGGCCGGTGGACCGGACGCCCGGCCGGGTGTGCCGGCCGGGCGGGACGTGGGTTCCGTGGGTTCCGACGTCCGTGTGGTGCGGACGGGCTGTCGGGGCCCGGGGTTACGCGGAGAGGGTGCGGTGGCTGCGGATGATGTCCGTGTAGCGGTGGCCGCTGGTCTTCATGGTGCGTCGCTGGGTCGCGTAGTCGACGTGGACGAGGCCGAAGCGCTTGTCGTAGCCGTAGGCCCACTCGAAGTTGTCGAGGAGGGACCAGGCGTAGTAGCCGGCCAGCGGGGCGCCCTGGCGGACGGCGCGGGCGCAGGCGGCCAGGTGCTGTTCGAGGTAGGCGGTGCGGCCGGGGTCGTCGACCGTGCCGTCGGGGCCGACGGTGTCGGGGAAGGCGGAGCCGTTCTCGGTGACGTAGAGCTTCCGCACGCCGTAGTCGTTGGTCAGGCGCAGCAGCAGGGATTCGATGCCGTTGGCGTCGATCTGCCAGTCCAGGCCGGTGCGCGGGACGTCCGGGAGGCGGATCTCGCGGGCGAAGGGGACCGGGCCCTGGGCGTCGTTGGCGACGGTGGCAGGGAAGTAGTAGTTCAGGCCGTGCCAGTCGAGGGGCGCGGCGATGGTCTCCAGGTCGCCGGGGCGCTCGGGCAGCTCCACGCCGTACAGCTCCCGCATGTCGGTGGGGAAGCCGCGTCCGTAGACGGGGTCGAGCCACCAGCGGTTGGTGTGTCCATCCATGCGGACGGCGGCGGCGATGTCCTCGGGGTCGTCCGAGGCGGGCACCACCGTGGAGTGGTTGGTGACGAGGCCGATCTGCGCGCCGGGTGCTGCGGCACGCAGGGCCTGCGCGGCCAGGCCGTGGCCCAGCAGCAGGTGGTAGGAGGCGCGTACGGCTGCGGTCAGGTCGGTGAGGCCGGGGGCCATGCGGCCCTCCAGGTGGCCGATCCAGCCGGAGCAGAGCGGTTCGTTGAGCGTGGCCCACTGGGTGACCCGGTCGCCGAGGCGCTCCGCGACCGCCGTGGTGTAGGTGGCCAGGTGTTCGGCGGTCTCGCGGACGGTCCAGCCGCCGCGGTCCTGCAGGGCCTGGGGGAGGTCCCAGTGGTAGAGGGTCACCGAGGGGGTGATGCCGGCTTCCAGCAGGCCGTCGATGACCTTGTCGTAGAAGTCGAGGCCCCGCGCGTTGACCGCTCCGGAGCCGTCGGGGATGATGCGCGGCCAGGCGATCGACAGGCGGTAGGCGTCGGTGCCCAGCTGCTTCATGAGGGCGATGTCCTCGGGCCACCGGTGGTAGTGGTCGCAGGCCTCGTCGCCGGTGTCACCGTTGTCGATCTTGCCGGGGGTGTGGGAGAAGGTGTCCCAGATGGACGGCCCGCGGCCGTCCTCCTTGACGGCTCCCTCGATCTGGTACGCGGAGGTGGCCGTGCCCCAGGCGAAGTCCTGGGGGAAGGCGCCGAGGTCAATGGAATCCGACACAGCGAACCTTTCTAAGTGCATGGGAAGAGGGGCTACTTCACCGCGCCGGCGGTCAGCCCGGTCACGAGGTAGCGCTGGAGGAGGAGGAAGCCGCCGACGACGGGCAGGCTCACGACGAGCGAGGCGGCCATGACCTGGTTCCAGTACACGTCGTTCTGCGTCGAGTAGCCCTGCAGGCCCACCGCGAGGGTGCGGGTCGCGTCGTTGGTCATGACGGAGGCGAACAGGACCTCGCCCCAGGCCGTCATGAAGGCGTAGACGGCGACGGCGACGATGCCGGGGATCGCGGCCGGCACGATGACGCGGAAGAGGGCGCCGAGCGGACCGCAGCCGTCGACCTTGGCGGCCTCGTCGAGGTCTCGGGGGACCGAGTCGAAGTACCCGATCAGCATCCAGATCGAGAACGGCAGCGAGAACGTCAGGTACGTGAGGATCAGGCCGGCGCGCGAGCCGAACAGCGCGATCCCGGTGGCGTTGCCGATGTTGACGTAGATGAGGAACAGCGGCAGCAGGAAGAGGATGCCGGGGAACATCTGCGTCGACAGCACGGTGACGGTGAAGACCCGCTTGCCGCGGAAGGAGTACCGGCTGACGGCGTAGGCCGCGAAGATCGCGATGATGACGGAGAGGACGGTCGCCGAACCGGCCACGATCAGCGAGTTCATGAAGTAGTCGCCGAGGGGGACGGTCTTCCAGATGTCGAAGTACGGCTGGACGGTCAGGCCCGAGGGGATCCACTGGAACTTCCCCGACACGTCCTGCAGCGGTTTGAGCGAGCTGGAGATCATGACGTACACCGGCAGCAGGACGAAGCCGGTGAGGAGCGTCAGGAACACCAGACGGCTCACGAGGAACGACGTGGGCGGCGCCATGGGCGACCGGGAGGCGACCGCCTGAGTGTGCCTAGGCATCGGTGGCGCTCCTTCCTCGGGAGGTGAGCAGGAGGTAGAGGCCGGTCACCACGAGCAGGAACAGCAGCAGCAGGACGGACATCGCGGAGCCGGTGCCGAAGTTCCAGGTCTGGAACGAGGACTGGTAGATGTGGATGGAGATGAGGTCGGCCGAGGCCGGCGCCGATTTGCCGAACAGGACGAACGGCGTGTTGAAGTCGTTGAACGTCCACAGGAACAGCACCAGGATCAGGACCTGGTTGACCGGGCGCAGCGAGGGGAGCGTGATGCGGCGGATCTGCTGCCAGACGCCCGCTCCGTCCAGGGCCGCGGCCTCGTAGATCTCGCGGGGGATGTTCTGCAGGCCGGCCATCATGATGAGGAAGGCGAAGGGCCAGCCCTTCCAGACGGAGACGACCAGCAGGGTGATGAAGGCGTTGTCGCCGATGAGCCAGAACGGCGGGCTGTCGGTCAGTCCGAGCTGGTCGTGGATGACGTGGTTCACCAGGCCGTTGTCGCGCTGGAACATGAAGGCCCAGGTGATGACGGCGGCGTAGACGGGCAGTGCGTACGGCACCAGGAAGATGGTGCGCAGGATGCCCCGGCCCCTGAACGTCTCCTGCATGAAGATCGCGGCGGCCGTGCCGATCAGCCAGCACAGGCCCACCGAGAAGAAGGTGAACAGGCACGTGGTGAAGAAGGAGCTCAGCAGCGCCTGGCCGACCGGTGCGTCGAAGTCGACGGTCAGGGAGTAGTTGTCCAGGCCGGACCAGGGGGCGTTGCCCCAGTCGCGGAGGTAGAACTGGGTGAGCTCCTTGAAGCTGACCACGATGCCGATGACCATCGGGATCAGGTGGACCAGGAGCTCGAGGACGAGTGCGGGGAGCAGCAGCAGGTACGGCAGGGAGATGCGGCGGAGCCGCCCGGAGCGGCGGGTGCGAGGCGCCGCTCCGGGCTGGTTCTTCCGTACCGTCCGCTTGCCCGTACGAGGGGGTGCGGTGGTCGTCATGAGGTGTCCGTGCCCTACTTCTTGGGCATCTGCTGCTGGGCCTTCTCGAGCTTGGCCTTGACCGATTCCGCCGTCACCGGCCGGCCGGCCGCCGCGTCGGCGAAGAGCTCCTTGACCGCGGTGCCCACCACCGTCTCGAACTGCGACTCCTCGGGGACCTGCGGGAGGGCGGACGCGCTCTTGGCGAGGGTGTCGCGCAGGACGGCCAGGCCGGGGGTGTTGAAGGCGGGGTCCGTCTGCGCGGACTTCACCGGCGGGATGGAGCCGTAGGCCTTGTTGAGGACCTTCTGCTCCTCGTCACCGGTCATGAAGTTCACGAACTTCGTGGCGCCGTCGATGTTCTTGGTGTTCTTGAAGACGGCCATGTTGATGCCGGCGACCATGGAGTTGGTGGACGTGCCCGTCCCCGGCGCACCGGACTGCACGGGCGCGGGGACCACGCCCCACTCGTCCTCCTTCATGCCCTGCGCGGCGAAGGTGGCCGAGGCGGTCTGCCACAGCACCATGGCGGTCTTGCCCTTGGCGAAGTCGCTCAGCGACTGGTTCTGGGAGTACTCGGCGTTGCCCTTGGCGACGATCTGCGCGTCGGCCATCAGGTCGACGTACTGCTTCACGGCCTTGACCGCGCCGTCGGAGGTGAAGTCGGCCTTGCCGTCCGCGGTGAAGAAGTCCGCACCGTGCTGCTTGCCCAGGACGAAGACCTGGTGGATGTTGTTCGACAGGTTGGAGCCCTCGACGCCGAGCCCGGCCTTGCCGTCCTTGGTCAGCTGCTTGCCGGTGGCGACGAGCTCGTCCCAGGTGGTCGGCGGCTTGGTGACGCCCGCGTCGGCGAAGGCCTTCTTGTTGTAGTAGAGCGCGTACGCCATGGAGTACAGCGGGACGGCAGCCGGGTCCTGGCCCTGGACGCCGGTGGAGCCCAGCGCCGACTCCACGAACCGGTCCTTGCCGCCGATCTTCTCGAAGTTCTTGGCGTCCCACGGCAGCAGCGCGCCGCTGGCCTGCAGCGAGGCGCTCCAGGTGTTGCCGATGTTCAGGACGTCGGGGCCCTGGCCGGAGGTGGTCGCGGTCAGGATGCGGTTGAGCAGGTCGCCCCACGGCACGACCTCGAGCTTGACCTTGATGCCCGTCTGCTTCTCGAACTTGTCGAGCTCGGGCTGGAGGACCTGCTTGTCGACCTCCAGGCTCGATCCCTGGTTGGAGGCCCAGTAGGTCAGCGTCTTCGGCTGCTCGTTGGACCCGCTCCCGTCGGTGGAGCCGCCACCACCACAGGCAGCCGCCCCGAGGACGAGGGAGAGGGTGACGGCGCCGACCGCTGCGACTCTGATTCTGCGCATGGCTCCATGGGCCTTTCAGGAAGGAACGGGATGCCGACTGCGGGGTGGGGGGCGGACGTTCCGCGGTTCGCCCCCAAAACCACATGGCTTAATTTAGGATGTGAGTTAAACCTCAAGCGAAGGACTCGTCAAGAGCGTTCACGCAGGTATCTTGCAGGTACGGGCATCGACGACAGGGGACAGAGTGCGAGTACGCAGCGGCCGAACAGTGCGTGACCTGCGGCGGGAGAACCGGACCGCCGTATTGCAACGGTTGTATTTCGACGGTCCCCTGAGCCGCTTCTCGCTGGGTCCCGCCACGGGGCTGAGCTCCGGATCGATCAGCAACGTGGTCGCGGAGCTCGTCGCCGACGGCCTGGTGGAGGAGGCCGGGAGCGTGGAGTCGGCGGGCGGGCGCCCGCGGACCCTGCTCCGCGTCAGCCCGGACAGCGGCTACATGATCGGCGTGGACGTCGGCGAGACCCGTATCCGCATCGAGCTCTTCGACCTGACCCTGACCGAACTCGCGCGCGTGGAAAGGCCCCTGGAGGCGGCAGGACCCCGCCGCATCGACCGCTACGAGGTCGGCGTCGTCGTGCGGCACCTGCGCGAGGGCATCGCCGAGGTCCTGCACCGGGCCGGCATCGCCCCCGAGCGGCTCCTCGGCGTCGGCATCGGCGTCCCCGGCATCGTCGCCCGGACCGCGGGCGGCGCCGTCGTCCACGGCCAGACCATCGGCTGGGACGCGGTCCCGCTGGAGCGCATGCTGCGCGACTCCCACCTGCTGCCCGAATCCGTCCCGTACTACATCGACAACGGGGCCAAGACCCTCGGCCAGGCCGAGATGTGGTTCGGCGCCGGACGCGGGGCGCACAACGCCGTCGTCGTGCTCTTCGGCTCCGGCGTCGGCGCCTGCGTGGTCAGCGACGACACCCGCACCGGCCGCGCCATCGAGTGGGGCCACCTGACCGTCCGGGTCCGCGGCCGCCGCTGCCGCTGCGGGGCGCAGGGCTGCCTGGAGGCGTACGCGGGGGCCGAGGCCCTCCTCGAGCGCTGGGCCGAGGCCGGCGGGTGCCCGCCCGCCGACGCCGACGAGGAGACGGCCCTGACCGCGATGCTCGCCGCCGCGTACCCCGGTGAGGGGGGCGGGCAGGGCGCTGAGCCGGGCATCGGGCAGGGCTCCGAGCCGGGTTCCGAGTCGCGCCCCGACGGCGGCGCCGTCCCCCTGGCCGACGCGACCGCCCTGGCCGTCCTGGAGGAGACCGCCGAGTACCTCGGCGCCGGGTTCGCCGACCTGATCAACCTCTTCCAGCCCGAACGCATCCTCGTGGGCGGCTGGGCCGGCCTGCAGCTCGGCACCCGCTTCCTGGACTCCGTACGGTCCTACGCCACCTCCTACGCCCTGTCGTACCCGGCTGCCAACGTCCGCATCGACCTCGGCACCTTCGGCCCCGACGCCGTCACCGTCGGCGCGGGAATCCTGCCCCTCGCCGACTTCTTCGCCCGCGGCGGGCACCGCACGGAGCCCGAGCGAGAGGAGCCCCTCCCGGCCTGGCGCACCACGCTGCAGGAACGGGCGGCCCACTGAGCCCCCGGCCGGGCATTCCGGCCCAGCACCCCGGCCCAGCGCCCCGCCCGAGCCCCTGGCCCACCCCGCAGCCTGCGCGGTGGGCCGACCCGTACCGGCCTGCAACTCCCCGCCGTACCCGGGCGCTACCTCTCCAGCGGCGCGATCCCGTCCCCCGCCGGAGACACCCGGCGGCCCGCGTGGTCGAAGACGTACAGCTGCGCGAGGTCGACCAGCAGCGGGATCTGCGCCCCGACCCGGACCCGGACGTGCGGTCCCGTACGCACCACGAGGTCGCTGCGCACCGCCCCCAGCCGTTCCGGTGAGGCGCCCGCGTCGGGCCCCCGGCGGGATGGCGGCGGCGCGTCCAGGACCGCCACCGGCCCGGACAGCCGCTCCGCGGCCCGGTCCCTGAGCCGGGCCAGGCCGCTGCGCTGCCGCCTGAGGCCGCGCCCGGGAGCGGCCGCCGGCTGCCGGGCCGACTCCAGCTCCGCCACCACGGCGGGGCGCGAGCCCGTGTCCACGTGCACCAGCGCCTCGTGCCCCTGGTACTCGACGTGCTCGACGATGCCCGTCATCGCCACCTCGCCCGGCCGCGCCTGGCTCGGCGGAGCGATCCGCACCGCCTCCGAGCGCAGCCCGACGATGACCGGACGGCCCTGCTGGATCCGGAGCAACTGGTGGTCGGGGCTCAGTGGTTGGGGAAGAGCGAGCCGGTGGCGCCCCAGATCGATCCACATGCCGGCGTCCAGCGGCGCGTGCACCACGGCCTGGAGCAGGCTGATCCGGGGCGTTCCGATGAACGCCGCGACGAACACGTTCGCCGGCAGGGCGTAGGTGTCCCGCGGCGAGCTGACCTGCTGCAGGACGCCGCCCCGCATGACCGCCACGCGGTGCCCGAGGGACATGGCCTCGGACTGGTCGTGCGTGACGTAGACGGTGGTGACGCCGAGTTCGGAGGTCAGCCGGGCGATCTCGGCCCGGAGGTGGCCGCGCAGCTTCGAGTCCAGGCTGGAGAGCGGCTCGTCCATCAGGAACACCGAAGGCCGCCGCGAGATGGCCCGGCCCATCGCGACCCGCTGGCGCTCGCCGCCGGAGAGCTGACCCGGGAAGCGGTCGAGGAGGTCCTCGATGCCCAGCATCCGGGCCGTGGCCTCCACTTGCGGTTCGTGGTCCCCGCGGGGGTCGCGCAGCTTCAGCGGGAAGCCGATGTTGGCGCGGCCCGTCATGTTCGGATACAGCGCGAAGCTCTGGAACACCATCGCGATGTCCCGCTCGCTCGGCGGCATGTGGTTGGCGTACTCGCCGTCGAGGAACAACGAGCCCTCGGTGATGTCCTCCAGCCCCGCGATCATCCGCAGGACGGTGGACTTGCCGCAGCCCGAAGGGCCCAGCAGCACCAGGAACTCGCCCGGCTCGACGGTGAGGGAGACGCGCTCCACGGCAAGGGAGTTGCGCCCGTATCTCTTGCTGACATCGCGCAGCGCGATGGAACGACTCATAGCGATCCGCCCGGACTGGGATTGGGGAGACAGAGGGGGGTGGGGGAGTTGAGGTCAGAAGCTAGCCCAGGGCACCCCGCTAGGGAACCGCTCTGCACAACATCGGGTGGAATCGGGCCCCCAGCGCCCTCGCCGGGGGAAAACGTCGTCCCTGCGGGCGAGTTGACCGCTCCGTTCCTTGACCCCGGCCGAGAACGCGCGCTAGGTTTCCGCCATCGGAGAGCGCTCTCCCTTCGGTGGCCCGCCGACCGGATCCGCCGGCCGTGCCGTGCCGGTCCCGCCGCTCAGAGCGCCACGGCCACCGCGGCGGTGAAGCCCGGGGGGACGGCCACGTTCGTCAGGGACCAGCCCGGCAGACCGCTCGCCGGGGTGTCGCCGGTCCCCACGTAGTCGAGGGAGAGGCCCCGGGCCAGCCCGATGCCCAGGCCCTTGAGGTACGCCTCCTTGCGCACCCAGACGCGGCCGAGGGCGGCGGGCCGTCCGGCCGGGTCCAGGGCCGCCAGCTCCGCGGACTCCCGGGGGTGCAGCTGCCCGGCGAGCTCGGCCACGGCGGCTTCCGGGAGCAGCGCCTCCACATCGGCTCCCACCGGCTTCGGGCCCAGTGCGACCAGCGCGAGCCGGTCGCTGTGCGAGAGCGAGAAGTGGACGGGACCGTCCTCGGTCACCGGCCGTCCGTGGGGCCCGCCGCACGAGGGGCACGGTGCACGGGTGATCCGCACCCGCCCCGGCGCGAGGTCCAGCCGGGACCCGAGCAGCACCCGCAGCGCCACGTGGGAGGCGATGTAGCGGCGCCGGTCCTTCTCGCGCTTGAACCCGGCCGCCCGCCGGTGCTCGTCCTGGTCCAGGACCTCCGGGGCCAGCCGGGCCGCCGCGCCGTCCCGGTCGTCGGTGTCGACCAGCCACACGGAAGCCGAGGCGGCCGGCTGCGCTTGCGCGGCGGGCGGGAGCTGCGAACCGATCGTGAGGACATGGGGTTCGAGCACGATCGATCGTTCTCCTCGGTACTGCGCCGGCTGTCGGCGGTTGTGCGTATCAGTGTGCCGCCTTCTTCACGAGCACGGCGATCATCGTCTCGTCCGCGTGCGTCAGCTGCGTCAGGGCCCAGGACGTCGGCCACATGGAACCCTCGTCCAGGTGCGCCTGGTCGCTGAAGCCGAGCGTCGCATAGCGCGCCTTGAACTTCTCCGCGCTCTGGAAGAAGCAGACCACCTTGCCCTCCCGGGCGTACGCGGGCATCCCGTACCAGAGCTTCGGTGCGAGGCCGGGCGCGCTCTCCTTGACGATCGCGTGGATCCGCTCGGCCATGACCCGGTCGGAGTCCTGCATTTCGGCGATCTTCGCGACCACCGAGGCCTCCTCCTCCGCCGCCTTGTCGGCGCGGGACCCGCGCCGCGCCGCCGCCTTGAGCTCCTTGGCGTGCTCCTTCATCGCGGCACGTTCCTCTTCGGTGAAGCCCTCGAACGTGCCGGAGGCCGGGGTCGTGCTCTTCGCGGGCTTGCGGGTGTTCGTCATGGCGGTTTTTCCTCAAGGGTGCTGGGGTGTTGGGGAGCTGGGGTGCTGGGCCGGATCGTCGGACGGGAGAGGAGGGTGCTGCGCTCCCTTCCGTCCCCACGCTCTATCCCCACGCGCCGGCGATCTGGCGGGTCGTGGCGTTGAGCCGGTTGAACAGGTTGGTGACACCGATCATCAGGACGAGCGCGGCGAGCTGCTTCTCGTCGTAGTAGGTGGCGGCGGTGTCCCAGACCTCGTCGCTCACCGCGTCGGGACGGTCGGCCAGCCGGGTCGCGGCCTCGGCCAGCAGCAGGGCCGCCCGCTCCTCCTCGGAGAAGTACGGGGCCTCGCGCCAGGCGGCGACCGTGGCCAGCCGCTCCTCGCTCACCCCGGACTTGCGGGCCGCCTTGGCGCCGGCGTCGACGCAGGCGCTGCACCCGTTGATCTGGCTCACCCGCAGGTGGACCAGCTCCAGCGTCTGCGCGTCCACTCCACCGGAGTGCACGGCCTTGAAGATCTCCTGGATGGGCTGCATCGCACCGGACAGGACGACGGCGGGGTTCTGCATGCGGGACTGCATCTCGGTGTGCTCCTCTGCTGGTGTCCGGACCGCCGGGCTCCCGGCCTTCCGCTCCCCCCTCGGGGTGTGACTCCATGACAGCCGCAGCGGGCCGCCGCGGCGAGGCCGGTGGGACACCGTGGGACAGGCGGAACATCCTTGACCAGCGGATATGCGGACCGGGATAATTCCGGCGCGGCGGGACAGGGATACGGGGGGAACCGTGGACAGGGAACGGCGGACGGCCGGAGCCGGCCCGCAGGACGAGCTGACCGCACGGCTGCGGCAGCTCCAGGAACTCTCCGGGCTCGGCGTACGGGCCCTCGCGCGGGACGCCGGACTGAGCTCCTCCTCGCTCTCGCGCTACCTCGCGGGCCAGACCCCGCCGCCCTGGCCGGCGGTCGTCGCCCTCTGCAAGCTGGTCGGACGCGATCCGCGCCCGCTGCGCCCCCTCTGGGAACTCGGCGCCGCCAACCCGCTGCCGGCGCCCCCGAAGGCCGTCCGCCAGGTCCAGCCGAAGCCCCGCAACGATCTGCCGCGCGACGTACCGGACTTCACCGGCCGGGAGTCCCAACTCGCGTCCGTGCTCGCCGCAGTGGACAGCCACCGGGGCGTGGCCGTCGACGGCATGGCGGGCGTGGGCAAGACCTGCCTGGCGGTGCACGCCGCACACCGGCTCGCCGCCGCCTACCCGGACGCCCAGCTCTACGTGGACCTGCACGGCTTCACCGAGGGCCGGGACCCGCTCGATCCCGACTCGGCGCTGCGGATGCTGCTCGGTGCGCTCGGCGTGCCCTCCGAGCGGGTGCCGCAGGAGGGCCTGGAGCAGCTGGCGGCCTGCTGGCGCGCGGAACTGGCGGACCGGCGCGCCCTCCTGGTCGTCGACAACGCGGCCGACGCGGAGCAGGTCCGCCCGCTGCTGCCCGGCGCCGGTGACTCCGTCGTCCTGATCACGAGCCGCAACCGGCTGCTCGGCCTGGACGAAGTGCCCCCGGTGTCGCTCGACGTGCTCAGCCCGGAGGAGAGCGCCGAGCTGCTGGCCCGGGCCAGCGGAGACCCGGGCGGCCCCGAAGGCCGCCTCGCCCGCGAACCGGAGTCCGCCGCCGAGGTGCTGCGGCTGTGCGGACACTTGCCGCTGGCCCTGCGGCTGGCCGCGGCCCGGCTGCGGCACCGGCCGGGCTGGACGGTGGGCATCCTCGTGGAACGCCTCGCGGAGGGCGTGAGCGAGTTCGACACGGCGTTCGCCATGTCCGTACGCCAACTGGACCGGGCCCGGGCCCGGTTGCTCCGGATGCTGGGCCTGCTGCCCGGCGGTTCCTTCGACGCCTACGCGGCCGCGGCCCTGGCCGACGTACCGGTGCGCGCGGCCCGGGAGATGCTGGAGGATCTGGTCGACGCGCACCTGGTGCAGCAGCCGACGGCGGGCCGCTACCGGCTGCACGACCTCGTGCACCAGCACGCCCGCGGCGCCTGCGCCCAGGAGGACTCCCCGGCCGAGCGGGAGCGCGCGCTGGGCCGCTTCCTCGACTACTTCGTGCACGCCGCGGCCGCGGCGGACGCCGCAATGCCGGTGCTCTCGCCGGGCCGGCCGCCCGCCGCGGGACGGCCCCCGGCCGAACTGCCGCGGTTCGCCGACAAGCACGCGGCCTGCGCCTGGCTCGTCTCGGAGTACGAGACGATGATCGCCGTGTTCGAGACGGCGGTCGCCGTCGGGGCGGACGCGCACGTGTGCGAGCTGCCGCACTTCCTGCGCGCCTACTTCGCCCGGCGCTGCGGCACCACCCACCTCAACCACCTCTTCGAGCGCTCGCTCGCCGCCGCCGAACGCCTGGGAGATCCGCTGCGCCTGGCCGAGGCCTACAGCGACCTGGGCTTCGCGCGCTACAACGCGGGCCGCCCGGCCGAGGCCGACGCCGCGTACGAGGAGGCCGGGCTACGGCTCGCCCGGGCCGGGGACACCCGCTCGGAAGCCGAACTGGCCCTGCGCCGCGGCTTCCTGAGCTGGGACCGGGGGAACGCCGAGGAGCCGCTCGAACTGTTCCGGCTGGCCGGGAAGCTGTACGAGCAAGCCGGCCTCCCCGCGGGTGCGGCCCACTCGGCCGCCTCCGAGGCCTGGGCGCTGCTCCAGCTGGGCGACCGCGAGGAAGCGGCGCGGCGGGCCCGGGAGGTCCTGGAGGTGTCCCACCCCGACCCGGCGTGGCCGCCCACCCTGACGGCCCGCATCACCCTCGGCGTGGCCATCGCCGCGGAGGCGCCCGAAGAGGCGTCCGAGCACCTGCACCGGGCGCTGGCCCTGGCCCGAGAGGACGGGCACGTGAACAACGAGGCCTGGTCCCTCAACTGCCTGGGCGTGGGACTGCGCCGGATGGGCCGCTACGAGGAGGCGCTGGCCAGCCACCGGGAGGCGTTCGCGCTGCTGGACGCACTGTTCGAGGAGCACTGGAAGGTCCGCTTCCTCGGTGCCTACGCCGAGACCTGCCGGCTCGCGGGACGGCCCGAGGAGGCCCTGCGCCTGCACCGGCAGACCCTGGAGCTGGCCCCCGGGCTCGGGTACCGGCACGAGGAGGCGCTGGCCCACGAGGGGATCGCGGTCCTGCTGGACGGCACGGACCCGGCGGCCGCAGCCGGGCACCGCGCGGCCGCCCGCTCGCTCCTGGAGCACCCCGGGGCCGGGGCGCGCTGAGCGCGGCGCCCCGGCCCCGGCGCCGTCACGAGCTCTGCGGTCCCCAGCCGTTGGGGCACGGGGCCGGGGCCTGCGGGGCGGGACCGTAGGCGTAGGCCACGAAGTCCTTCAGCTCCGGGCCCCAGTAGGGCCAGGAGTGGTCGCCCGCGCCGCGGCAGTAGCGGTGGGGGACCGCGCGTTCCTTCAGGTCCTGGTGGAGCGCCTCGGCCATGGCGCCGATCTCCTTCTCGCCCGTACCGCCCGTGCCGCCCGCGTACAGGGCCATCTTCCCGCCGTACGAGGCGTACTTGCCGTCGAGCGCCAGGTTGACCGGGTTCTGCCCGGGCCAGGTGTCCGGCCGGCCGAAGACCGTGGCCAACCGGTACGGGGTGTCCCCGGTCACCCGGAACTTCCCGTCGAACAGGCCCGTCCACAGGATCGAGGCCCCGACCTGCCAGGTGGAGTCGGCGATGATGCTCTGCGCGCCCGGGTCGTAGATGTCGGTGCCGGGCGAGAAGGCGCCGACGGCGGAGAACAGCTCCGGGTGGCGTCCGGCGTAGCGCAGGGCCCCGTAGCCGCCCATCGAGACACCGGCGACCGCCCGTCCGGAGGCCGCGCGCACGGTGTTGAAGTTGGCGTCGATCCACGGGACCAGCTGCTCGACGTGGAAGGTCTCCCACTGCGGGGCGAAGAACCCGTCCGTGTGCCCGGGCCAGTCGCTGTACCAGCCGGCCTTGCCGCCCTCCGGCATCACGACGATGCCCTTGAAGGCCGAGTCCTTCAGGTTCGCGGTGACGTTGCCCTCGTCTGTCTTCGACCACTGCTCCACGTCGCCCGAGCCGCCGTGCAGCAGGTACAGCACGGGGTAGGGGTGGGCCGGGTCCCGCTGGTAGTCCTCCGGCAGCAGGACCCGTACCCGCACGGGCACCTGGACCGGATCGATCGAGGGGGCGGCGCCGTGCGCGGCGAAGACCGCGGCGGTGGTCACGGAGGCGTCACCCATGCGTTCGCTCTGTTCCGCGGCCACCGACCAGCTCCGCAGGGTCAGCCCGGCGGCGTTCGGCGCGGGCAGCGAGGGCAGGACGGACGCGGCGCCCACGGGGGCGGCGGGGGCGCCGACCACGAGCACGGCCGCGGCGGTGGCGGCGGTCGCGAGCAGGGCCGCGGCCCGCCGCAGGGAGCGGGGGCCGGCGAGGAAACGGGGTGCGGGGGCGGGGCGGCGCATGAAGGACTCCCAGACGGTGGTGTGGGGGAGGGAAATGGCCGGGCCCGGCCGGTCTAGCACGGGCGGGCGGAGCCCACCAGGAGGTGGCCGGGGTTCCGGTCCTGGTTGCGGTCCGGTCCCGGTCCGCACCGCCCGCGCCCGGCTGCGCGTTCATCCGCGGTCCACCGGGGGTCCGGCCGCCCGCCGGGTCCGGCAGTGGGGTTTGTCAGCCGGGCGTGCTTTGCTGGAGGCATGATCGATGAATTCCTCGCCCGGAACCTGTCCGACGTCGACGAAGCCGTGCGCAAGGCGGCTGCGATCGAGATCATGCCGAGGTTCCGCCGGCTCGCCGAGCACGAGGTGGACCAGAAGAGCGGCCCGCACGACCTGGTGACCGACGCCGACCGCAAGGCCGAGGAGTACCTCACGGCGGCCCTGACCGGGCTGCTGCCCGGCTCGGCCGTGGTGGGCGAGGAGGCCGTGCACGCGGACCCCGGGGTGTACGGGGCACTGCGCGGCGACGCCCCGGTGTGGATCGTGGACCCGGTCGACGGGACCCGGCAGTTCGTGCACGGGGAGCCGGAGTTCTGCACCCTGGTCGCCCTCGCGCACCGCGGGGAGCTCCTCGCCTCCTGGACCTTCGCCCCGGCGCTGGACGAGATGTCCACCGCCGTGCGCGGACAGGGCGCCTACGTCAACGGAGAGCGGATCCGGAGCGGTTCGCCGGTTCCCGGCGCCGACCTGCGGGTCGCGACCGCCCACCCGCTCTACACCACCGAGGCGGAGCGGCGCGTCCTGGCGCGCCTCGACGTCCCCGGGGTGGCCTCCCGTGCCTGCGGTTCGGCGGGCCTGGAGTACCTGAAGGTGGCCCGCGGAGAGATGGACGGCCTGGCCTTCAACTGGCCCTCGGCCTGGGACCACGCGGCCGGGCTGCTGCTCGTCGCCGAGGCGGGCGGCTCCCAGAGCACCGTCGACGGGGTTCCCTTCCGGGTGGACCGGGACAACGCGCTGCCCTTCGCGGTCGGCCGGGACGAGGCCACGGCCGTACGGATCCGGGAGCTGCTGCGGGGCGAGTGAGACGACGGCGGGCCCGCGCCGGGGACCCCGGCCGGGTCCACGGCCGCAGCCCGGCCGGGTTCACGGCCGGGGTGCCCGGCCGGTCCACCTCCCGCCCCGATGCTCCTCCCAGAGCGAACGGAGTCGGCGCGGATCGCGGAGCCGCCTATGGACAGGCGCAATACCCTGGGGGCGGTGGCGCCGCCGGACGAAGGAGTCGCAAGTGCCGTCGATCCTCGATGCGGTCGTGGTGGGGGCCGGGCCCAACGGGCTGACGGCCGCCGTGGAACTGGCCCGGCGCGGCTTCTCGGTGGCCGTGTTCGAAGCCGCGGACACCGTCGGCGGCGGTGCCCGGACCGAGGAGCTCACCCTCCCCGGCTTCCGGCACGACCCCTGCTCGGCCGTGCACCCGCTCGGCGCCGGCTCCCCGGTCTTCTCCACGATGCCCCTCAAGCAGTACGGGCTGGAATGGCTGCACCCCCCGCTGCCCATGGCGCACCCCTTCGACGACGGCACGGCGGCGGTGCTGTCCCGCTCCGTCGCGGAGACGGCCGCCTCCTTCGGGCCCCGCGACGCGGGCACGTACCGGCGGCTCGTGGATCCGTTCCTCGGCAAGTGGGACACCCTGGCCCGGGACTTCATGTCGCTGCCGGACACCGCACTGCCCCGTGACCCGCTCACCCTCGCCCGCTTCGGGCTGGCCGGGCTGCCGCCCTCCACCTGGCTGCTGAGCCGCTTCCGCGAGGACCGGGCCCGCGCCCTGTTCGCGGGACTCGTCGCGCACGTCATCGCCCCGCTCGGCGGGATCGGGACCAGCGCCGTCGGCCTGGTCTTCGCGCTGGCCGCGCACGCGAACGGCTGGCCGATGCCGCGCGGCGGCTCGCAGTCGGTCTCCGACGCCCTCGCCGGGTACCTGCGCGACCTCGGCGGGACCGTCCACACCGGGTTCGAGGTCAAGCGGCTCGACGACCTGCCCCCGGCCCGGGCGTACGTCTTCGACACCTCCCCGACCGCGCTGGCCCGCATCGCCCGCCTGGGCCGGGTCTACGACGGCTACCGCTACGGCGCCTCCGTGTTCAAGCTGGACTACGCCCTGGACGGCCCCGTCCCCTGGACCGCCGAGGAGCCGCGCCGGGCCGGCACCGTACAGATCGGCCCGCGCACCCGCGACATCGACGCGGCCCTGCAACTGGCCTCCGGCGGGCGGGTCCCGCGCACCCCCTTCCTCATCGCCGCCCAGCCCAGCCTGGTCGACCCCGGCCGGGCGCCCGAGGGGAAGCACACCTTCTGGGTGTACGGGCACGTCCCGGCGGGCTGGGACGGCGACCTCACCGAAGCCGTCGAACGCCAACTGGAGCGCTTCGCACCCGGGTTCCGCGACCTGGTGCTCGCCCGCGCCACGGCCGGCCCGCCGCAGCTCGCCGCCCGCAACCCGAACTACGTCGGCGGCGACATCGCCTGCGGAGCCGCCTCCGGGCTCCAGCTCCTGCTGCGCCCCAAGCTCACCCTGTCCCCGTACAACACGGCCCATCCGGCCGTGTTCCTGTGCTCCTCGGCCACCCCGCCCGGACCCGGAGTCCACGGCATGTCGGGACACAACGCGGCCAAGGCCGTCTGGCGCCACCTGCGGGCGAAGGCCTAGGCCGTCTCTTTCGGATCTTGTCGGCCGAGCCCGCGGCGTCCGGTGCCGTGCCCGGGCGTGCTGCCGGGGCGTTCGCGTACTGGGCGTACGTGGTCGCCCCGGCAGTGCGGCCGGGCACGGTGCCGGGCGTCGCGGGCCCGGCAAGATCCGAAAGAGACGGCCTAGACGGCTCGGGGAGCCGCGCCGCGCTACCCGAAGGCGGCCTTGTGGGGGCCGATCGCGGGGTCGAGTTCGTGGAGCATCTTCCGGGCGTCCTCCAGGATCCCGGCGGTGCACAGGACCCGCCAGTCCGCGTAGCCGGGGGACTGCCCCAGTGCGGTCCGCAGGAAGCGGGTCTCGGCCTCGCCGAGCAGCTCCGCGAGCCGGGCCCGCACCTCGGGCGCCGGGGCCTCCTCCCGCACGTGGACCCCGGCCAGGTCGTCCAGCATCGCGGCGAGCGCGGCCAGCACCCCGTCCAGCCCGGCCGGGGCCTCGGCCCGCAGGGGCAGCAGCGGCGTCTCGTGCTGCGCCCAGTGCAGGGCGGGCGGGCGGCCTTCGCGGAAGGTCAGGTTGTACAGCCCGCGGGTGATCCCCCGGACCTGGTGTCCGACGTGGTCCAGGCACTGGGTGGCTTCGGCGAGCCGGTCCAGCCGGGGCCGCGCGAGCCGGCCGCGGGGCCGCCAGCGGATCGCGTCCTCGGCTTCGCGGACGGCCTGGCGCACCGTGTCGAGCTCCCTGGACAGGGAGCGGGCCCGTCGCACCCAGTCCCCGGTGCGCGCGGCCCAGTCCTCCTCGGCCAGGCCGCGGGCGATCTCGGCCAGCAGATCGGCCATCTCCCGGTTCAGGCGGGCCAGTTCCTCACCGGCGCGGCGGGTGAAGCCGGGGGCGGGCAGCGCGAGGCCGATGCACGTGCCGACGAGGACGCCGACGACGTTGTCCTCCAGCCGGGAGGCTCCGTAGCCGAAGGTGGTGGCGGCGCCCATCACGAGCACGGCGGTGAGCGCGATCTGGTGCATCTGCGAGCCGAGGTTCATCGCGCGTCCCGCGTACATCCCGACCAGCACCACGAGGAGGACGCTCACCGCGTTCGTGCCGATCGACGCGGTGGCCGCCACGCCGAGCAGGAAGCCGAACAGGATGCCCGCCGCCCGCTGCAGGCTCTTGCGCGCGGTGGCGAAGGGCGTGGCCTGCGTGGCGAGGATCGCGCCGGCGGGGGCGAGCGAGGCCGCATCGGAGTGCAGCAGGGCGGAGGCGATCCACCAGGAGAGCCCCGCCGAGACCGCGGCCCGCAGGACCGTGCTCCCGTCGCCGAAACCGGCGGTCATCCGGGACCGCAGGCCCGCTGTTCCCACTGCTCCCACCACGCTGCCGGGTACCTTCATTTTCGGGACCTTACGTCAGGAACCCTCCCGAAAGGGAGAGCGCGGCTCAGGCGGCGGCCGTGGTGGCGGCCGTGGTGGAAGCCGTGGCGGCGGCCGCCTCCGGGGCGACGCTCCGCGCGGTGACGGCCGTACGGCGGGACCGGACCCAGAAGGCGAGGGTCGCGCCCAGCAGCAGGGCGGCCGTGGTGTCCTGGCCCCAGGCTCCCTGCTCCGTGAGCAGCACGGCCAGGGCGGCGACCAGCCCCGCCGCGGGCAGCGTGAGCACCCAGGACACGAGCATCGACCGCACGGTCGCCCGGTTCAGGACCCCGCCGGGGGTGGCGAGCCCGGCCCCGGCGACGCTCCCGGTGACGGCGTGCGTGGTGGACACCGCGAAGCCCAGGTGCGAGGTGGTCAGCAGCACGGCCGCCGCGCTCGTCTGGGCCACGCAGCCCTGCCGCGGGCCGAGCCGGGTCAGGCCCGTGCCGAGCGTACGGATGATGCGCCAGCCGCCCGTACAGGTGCCCAGGGCCATGGTGAGCCCGGCGGCCGCGATGACCCACAGCGGGGGAGCCGACCCGGCGGGCAGGGAACCCGCGGTGACCAGTGTCAGCGTGATCACGCCCATGGTCTTCTGCCCGTCGCCGGTGCCGTGCGCCAGGGACACGAGGGCCGCCGCGAGCACCTGCCCGGCCCGGGCCCCGCGGCCCGCGCCGTGCCCCGCCGCAGGGCCCGTCCCGTGGACCGCTCCGTGGCCCGCCCCGTCCCCGCCGGGTTCCGGACCGCTCAGCCGGCCCGCCGCCCGCGTGGCCGCGTACGCCACGAGTCCGCCGATCAGCGGGGACAGCGCGGCCGGGACGAGGATCTTGCCGACCACGGCCGTCCCGTTCACTCCGTGAAGGCCCACCGAGGCGACGGTGGCCCCGATCAGCCCGCCCACGAGGGCGTGCGAGGAACTGCTGGGAATTCCGAGCAGCCAGGTCACCAGATTCCACAGCACGGCCCCCGCGAGGGCGGCGAGGATGACCGGCGGGCGAATTCCGGCGTGCTCGTCGATGATGCCCCCGGAGATCGTTTTGGCGACTTCCACCGAAACGAACGCACCGGCCAGATTGCACACCGCGGACATGGCCACGGCGACCTTGGGGCGCAGGGCGCCGGTGGCGATGGCCGTGGCCACCGCGTTCGCCGTGTCATGGAACCCGTTGGTGAAGTCGAAGAGCAGGGCCACGGCGATGGTGACCGCGATGAGCGTCGTGGAGGAGTCCATGAGTTCGTGCCTCTGCGCGTCCGTGCGAGTGGAGGGGGACGACAGAACCATAGGCGCGCCGAAGGGGCCGGATCGTCTTCCCCGGTGAACGGAAGACGAATAAGGCGGCGTTAAGTATAGGGGGTCAAAAATGACGGGAAAGTCCGTAAAGAATTCCGGCGCGAATTCCCCGAACGGCCGTGCTGGGAGGGGGTTCCCGGTCTTATGTCCCGTACGGGGCGGGCCTTTCTCCCTTTTCTTCGGCGGCGGGTGCACCGGTGTCCGATGCCCTCTCGGAGCGGCGCGGGCTCCCCAAGCGGTGCCGGAGCCGGCCGGGCCGCGGCGGAGCGCGAGTAGCGTGGACGGCGTGGCACCCATGCCGGGCACGCCCGGCGCCCCGGACCCGGGCGCCGGTGCGGGCTCGCCCGAAGCCCGGGCGCGCGCCACCGACGCCGGCCGGCTGCGGCTCGCCGCCTGGGCGCACGCCCACGAACGCCGTCTGGAGCAGGCCCTGACGGCCCTGCCCGACGCCGACCGCGCGGCGCTGCGCGCCGTCCTGCCGGCCCTCGCCCGCCTCGCCGCCCGCCTGGAGGACGCCGACGGCGCGGGCCCATGATCGCTCCGCTTCCTTGAGTCGCGGGACAATCCCCCGACTCAAGGAAAGAGGAAGGGAATCCGATGCCGCGGATCACACTCGTTCAGGGCGACATCACGGCCGAGCCGGCCGATGCAGTGGTCAACGCCGCGAACTCCTCGCTGCTCGGCGGCGGCGGGGTCGACGGGGCCATCCACCGGCGCGGGGGACCGGAGATCCTGGCCGCCTGCGAGGACCTGCGCCGCTCCCACTACGGCAAGGGCCTGGCGCCGGGACGGGCCGTCGCCACCACGGCCGGCCGGCTCCCGGCGGAGCACGTGATCCACACGGTCGGCCCGGTCTGGTCGCGCGACGAGGACCGCTCCGAGCTCCTGGCCTCCTGCTACCGGGAGTCGCTGCGGATCGCCGACGAGCTGGGAGCCCGTACGGTCGCCTTCCCCGCGATCTCCACCGGCATCTACGGCTGGCCCATGGACGACGGAGCCCGCATCGCGGTGGAGACCGTACGGGCGACCCGGACCGGAGTGGAGGAGGTGCGCTTCGTCCTCTTCGACGCCGCTGCGTACGCGGCCTTCGCGGCAGCCGCCGAGGAGCCCCCGTCGGCACCGGGCCGGGACGGGGACGCGCGGCAGTAGGACCGGATTGGGGGAGCTGCGCAGCATTTGTTCGATTCCGTGTGAGATTCTTCTCCGGTGGGCGGGCAGGCACGCCCGCCGCCGAGGAGAAGGAGCAGCAATGGGGGACAGGCCGGACCCGGCAGGGGCGGACGCGATACGGACCGACCGGCCGGGGCGAAGGCTGCCGTGGCCGTGGTTCCTGGCCGTGGTCCTCGTGTACCTGGGCATCATCCAGGGACTGGGACTGCTGGTCGGGGTGGACACCGGCGACTCCGCGAGCGAGTTCCCCACCACGGAATCCCTCGTGCGCAACGCGCTGATCCCCATCGGGGCGTCGATCGTGTTCGCCGCGGGCCTCGTGACCTGGCTCGGCTGGTGGCGCGAAGTCCTGCACTACCGCGTGCCCGTGCGGCGCTGGGTGCGCTGGGTACCGCTCTCGATGCTCGCCGTCGCCCTGCTCGGCCTGAACTTCCGGCACCTCGCCGACCAGAGCCTCTCCCTCGTGGCCTGCCTGCTGCTGCTCGGGCTGTTCGTCGGGGTCGGCGAGGAGCTCATGTTCCGGGGCATCGGCGTCCACGCCTTCCGCCGGGCCGGATTCTCCGAGGGCAAGGTCGCCCTCTACTCCTCCCTCGTCTTCGGCCTCGCGCACGTCAGCAATGCCATCGGCCAGGGAGCCCAGGCCCTCGTGCAGGCCCTCATCGTGTCCACCTCGGGCTACTTCTTCTACCTGTGCCTGCGCGTCGGCGGCGTCATCCTGCTGCCGATGCTCGTCCACGGCCTCTGGGACACCGGCCTGATCTCCAACCTCGTGGGCGAGGAGCCCCGGGGATCCCTGGGCATGGCCCTGATGATCGTCCTCCAGGCCGTCCTCATCGTGGTCCTGCTCCTCAAGCGCCGCACGATCGAGCCCGCCCCGGCGGCCCCGGCCCCCACCGTCCCGGCCTGACGGCCTCCCGGCCTCCCACCGTCCCGGCCTCCCGGCCCGACGGCCTCCCGGCCCGACGGCCCGGAGGGCTAGGCGACCGAGAACAGCCGGCCGTAGCCCTCGACCGGGGTGGCCGGGGTGGCCGCCGCGCGCAGGGCGGCCCAGAGCAGGGCCTGGTTCGCGGTCAGGACCGGGCGGCCCAGGGTGGCTTCCAGGGCGGCGATCGCCCCGACGGCACGGAAACCGTTGCCGCCGATGACGACCGCGTCCGCCGTGTCGGGGACGTGCGCGGCCACCCAGTCGTGCAGGGCCCGCGGCCCGATGAGGGTCTGCCCGCTGGGCAGGCCACAGGGGGCGGCGTACGGGACCTCGAACCCGGCGTCCTCGTAGTAGCCCCGGCCCAGGTCGCTCAGCGTCTCGTCGAACCAGGGCGGGTCCACGAGGGCGGGCCGGCCGGCCCCCAGGGCCCGCAGTGCCTCGGCGGTGGCGGCGCAGGTGGCGACCACGGGAAGCCCGTGGGTGCGCTCGCGCAGCCGTTCCAGCATGTATCCCTCACCGCGGGGGCCGATGACGTAGGCGGAGCTGGTGAAGGCGTAGGCGATCACCGACACCGGCGCGGCCGCCAGCAGCTCGGCGGCATCGTCCACGTGCGGGGGCTCCGCGAAGGCCCGTACGGGGGCGAGCGGGATGGTGGGGTCCATCGCACCGCCGCGCCCCATCGCGCGGAACGGCACCCGCGCGGCGTGCAGGCCCACGTCCGCCGGAGCCATGGCGCGCAGCTCCGACTCGGGGCCGACATCGGCGTGCGGGGTGAGGACGCCGAGGCGGACGCGCACGTCCCACCCGTCGGGCTGCCACATCGCGTGTTCCTCTCGGAAGCCGGATGTACCGGGAGATACGGAAGATCTCCTACTGTGACACCGGTCGGGCCGCCGGGGCGCCCGGCCGCGCCGCCGCGCACGGGGCCTTCGGGTCCTCCCGGATATCCACAGGCCGACGGGATCCGGGCGGATGTGTCCGAGGAGGTCGCTAGGCTTCTGGGATGACCCCTTCGGAAGCAGCCGTCGAGATCCCCGACGCCCAGCAGGTGCTCCACCGCGTCTTCGGGTACGACTCGTTCCGCGGCGAGCAGCAGCAGATCATCGAGCACGTCGCCGGCGGTGGCGACGCGCTGGTGCTGATGCCCACCGGCGGCGGCAAATCGCTCTGCTACCAGATCCCGGCACTGGTCAGAGCGGGCACCGGAGTGGTGATCTCCCCGCTGATCGCCCTGATGCAGGACCAGGTGGACGCCCTCAACGCGCTCGGAGTGCGGGCCGGGTTCCTCAATTCGACGCAGCTGTCCGACGACCGCCGCGCGGTCGAGCAAGCCTTCCTCGCCGGCGAGCTCGACCTGCTCTACCTGGCACCCGAGCGGCTGCGCACCGAAGGGACGCAGCGCCTGCTCGACCGGGGCACGGTCTCGCTCTTCGCCATCGACGAGGCGCACTGCGTCGCCCAGTGGGGCCACGATTTCCGGCCGGACTACCTCGCGCTGTCCATGCTGCACGAGCGCTGGCCGAAGGTGCCCCGGATCGCGCTGACCGCGACGGCCACCGAGGCCACGCACGCCGAGATCGCGGCGCGCCTCGGCCTGGAGGAGGCCCGCCACTTCGTGGCGGGCTTCGACCGGCCGAACATCCAGTACCGGATCGTGGCGAAGAACAACCCGGTCAAGCAGCTGCTGGAGCTGATCCGCACCGAGCACCCCGGGGACGCCGGCGTCGTCTACTGCCTCTCCCGGGCCTCGGTGGAGAAGACGGCGGCCGCCCTGGTCGAGCAGGGCATCGACGCGGTGCCGTACCACGCGGGCATGGACTCCCGGACGCGCGCGGCGAACCAGTCGAAGTTCCTGCGGGAGGACGGGGTCGTGGTGGTGGCCACGATCGCCTTCGGCATGGGCATCGACAAGCCCGACGTCCGCTTCGTGGCCCACCTCGACCTGCCCAAATCGGTGGAGGGCTACTACCAGGAGACCGGCCGTGCCGGCCGCGACGGTGAGCCGGCCACGGCCTGGCTGGCGTACGGGCTCCAGGACGTGGTGCAGCAGCGCAAGATGATCGAGGGCTCCGAGGGCGACGAGGCGCACCGCCGCGCGCTGGCCGGACACCTGGAGGCGATGCTCGCGCTCTGCGAGACGGTCGGCTGCCGCCGCGTGCGGCTGCTGGCGTACTTCGGGCAGACCGGCGCTCCGGACTGCGGGAACTGCGACACCTGCCTGACCCCGGCCGAGTCCTGGGACGGGACGGTCGCGGCGCAGAAGCTGCTGTCCACGGTGTGGCGGCTGGCCAAGGAGCGCCGGCAGAAGTTCGGCGCCGGCCAGATCATCGACATCCTGCAGGGCAAGAAGACGGCCAAGGTCATCCAGTTCGACCACGACGGGCTCTCGGTCTTCGGCATCGGGGCGGACCTGGGCACCAACGAATGGCGCGGGGTCGTCCGGCAGCTGCTGGCCCTCGGCCTGCTCGCGGTGGAGGGCGACTACGGCACGCTGGTGCTGACCGAGGCCAGCGGCGAGGTGCTCGGCGGGCGCCGGAGCGTCGCGATGCGCAAGGAGGCGGCTCCGGCGGCCGGTTCCTCCCGCAGGGAGTCCGGCGGATCGCGCTCCGGGAAGGGCGGCCGGGTACCGGTCGACCTGCCGGCGGCCGCCGTGCCGGTCTTCGAGTCCCTCCGCACGTGGCGCGCCGAGACCGCGAAGGAGCAGGGCGTGCCGGCGTACGTCGTCTTCCACGACGCGACGCTGCGGGAGATCGCGACGCAGCTGCCCTCGACGGTCGCGGAGCTGGGCACCATCAGCGGGGTCGGCGAGGCGAAGCTCGCCAAGTACGCCGAGGGCATCCTGAAGACCCTGGACGGTGCGCGGCCCGAGCCGGGCGCGGGGGACCCGGCGACGGCACCCGGAGCCGCCCCGGCGAGGTCCGCCCCGCCCGCGTCCGCGTCGCCCGCGCCGGCCCCGTCCGCGCCGGCCCGCGTCGCCCGGGCGGCCGCGGCCGCCCCGGCCGCCCCCGCCGCCGTGCCCGCCCAGGCCGCTCCGGCCCCGCGGGCGGAGGAGTCGCTCTTCGGCCCGGAGGACGAGGACATCGACCCGCCGTGGGACGACTGGGAGTAAGGGGCTTCGCCGCCCGACACAGCGCCGGGCGGCGAAGGCTCGGATAGGGTGAATCGGTAGGAATCGGGCCCCCTGGGGTGAGGTCGGCGCATTGGACACGTACCAGGAGACGAGCGAGGTACCGGACCAGCCGGTGGCTGCTGTCGGGTACGCGGGCGTGCTGACCGAACTGCTGCCGATCGCCCTGTGGCGCGAGGACGCCGACGGCCGCGTCGTCGAGTGGTCGCTGGCCGCACAGGACCTGCTCGGCCACCGCCCCGAGGACATCCTCGGCCGGCCGGGCTCCGAGGTCCTCGTCCCCGACGCCAACCACGAGCTCGCCGACCAGCTGACCCGCCGGGTCCAGGCCGGGGAGACGGTCGTCGGCACCCTGCCCGTGCGCCACCGCGACGGGCACCAGGTCCCCATGGAGATGTGGATCCTGCCGTCCCCCGATCCGCAGGGGCGCACCGGTTCCATGCTGATCGCCGTGGAGACCTCCGAGGTCCTGGGGATGCGCGATTCGCTCGCCGCGCTGCAGAGCCTGTTCACTCAGTCGCCGATCGGCCTCGGCACCCTCGGTCCCGACCTGCGCTTCCTGCGCGTCAACGACGCCCTGGCCCGGATGAACGGCGTGTCCGCCGCCGAGCACGTCGGCAAACGGCTCACCGAAGTCGTCCCCGGGGTCAATGCCGCCGCGCTCGAACGGCTCATGCGCAAGGTGCTGGAGTGCGGCTCCGCCGTCGTGGACGTCCGCCGCACCGGCCGCACCCCCGCCGACCCCGACCACGACCGGACCTGGTCCTGCTCCTACGCCCCGCTGCTGGACGGCTCCGGGCGGCGGCTCGGCCTGATCGCCTCCCTCATCGACATCACCGACGGGCAGCGCGCCCAGGCGGAGGCGGAGCGGGCCCGCAGCCGGTTCGCCCTGCTCTCCGAGGCCGGTACCCGCATCGGCACCACGCTCGACCTCGGGCAGACGGCCCAGGAGATCGTGGAGGTGCTGGTACCGCAGCTCGCGGACTCGGCCGACGTACAGCTCCTGGAGGCGGTACTGGATCCGGACGAGGCCGGCGCGTCCACCCGGGGGCTGCTGCGCCGCCTCGCCGCCGTCTTCCCGGACCCGGCCGCCCCGACCGCCAAGCTGGTCGCCGGGCAGACCTTCCAGATCCCGGCGCACACCGCCTACGAGCTGGTCATCACCGAGGGCCAGGCCATGAACCTGTTCACGGCCGACATCCCGGCCCTGATCAGGGATCCGCGCGCGGCCGCCCTGCGCGCCTACCTCGCCACCCTGGGCTGCGCCCGGATGGTCCCGCTGGTGGCCCGCGGCCGGGTGCTCGGGGTGGTCGTGGTGACCCGGCTGCGCGGACGCGAGCCCTTCGACCACGAGGACTGCGTGCTGATCGACGAGGTGGTGGCCCGGGCGGCCCTGAACATCGACAACGCCCGGATGTACACGACCCAGCGCGCGGCGGCCCTGACGCTCCAGCGCAGCCTCACCAACAACGCGCTGCCCGAGGTCGCCGGGCTGGAGCTGACCGGCCGGTACCTGCCGGCCAGCGACCACGACGTCGGCGGCGACTGGTTCGACGTGATCGAGCTGCCGGACGGCCGGACCGGCCTGGTGATCGGCGACGTGATGGGCCACGGCATCCACGCGGCCGCGGTCATGGGCCAGCTGCGCACCGCGGTACGGACCCTGGCGCGGCACCAGGTCACCCCCGAGGAGATGCTCCGCTCGCTGGACGCGGTGGTGGCCGACCTCGGCGAGGACGAGATGGCCACCTGCGTCTACGCCGTCCACGACCCGGTGACGGGCGTCTGCGTCATCGCCCGGGCCGGCCACCCGCCGCCGGCCGTGGTGACGGCCGCCGGAGCCGTGACCTTCCTGGACGGCCCTCCGGGAACCCCCCTCGGCACGGGCGGGCGGGAGTTCCGCACGCAGGAGGTCCGGCTCGATCCGGGCAGCCTGCTCGTGCTCTACACGGACGGGCTCATCGAGTCCCGGGACCGGGACCTGGACGAGGGCATGGCCGGGCTCGCGGGCGCCCTGAGGGGTGCGGGGGAGCCGTTGGAGGCCCTGTGCGACACGATCCTGGAACGCCTCCTCCCGGAGGCCCCGCAGGACGACGTGGCGGTCCTGCTGGCCCGGATGCTCCCAACGCACTAGCGCAATAATTGTTTGTGCCTAGTGCAGAATGCGATTATCTTCTCTCCCATGTCTGCCAAGTCGCCGTCCCCCGTCGTCCTCACGGGCCGCCACGTCCGCCTGGAGCCCCTGACCCGGAGCCACCTCCCCGACCTGTACGAGGCCGGCGGCCGCGACGAGGAGGTCTGGCGCTGGCAGGGCGGCCCCGCGCCGCAGTCGCAGGAGGAGATGGGCGCCAGGCTCGACACGGTGCTCGGAGGCGACTACCTCCCCTTCGCCGTCATCCACCTCGCGAGCGGCAAGGCCGTCGGCTGGACCACGTACCTCGACATCAGCCCGGAGCACGAACGCCTGGAGATCGGCTGGACCTGGTACGGGCGCGCGTACTGGCGCAGCGCCGTCAATACGGAGTCCAAGCTGCTGCTGCTCACCCACGCCTTCGAGGACCTCGGCATGGGCCGGGTCCAGCTCAAGACGGACCACCTCAACACCCGCTCCCAGGCCGCGATCGCCCGCCTCGGGGCGCAGCGCGAAGGCGTCCTGCGCCGCCACCGGCGCCGCCCGGACGGCACCTGGCGCGACAGCGTGTACTTCTCCCTGCTGGCCGACGAATGGCCGCAGGCCAAGGCCCGGCTGGCCGCCCGGCTGGCCGCCCGGCTCTGAGCCGTCCGCCGCGGCCCTCCCGCTACCAGGCCAGGTCCTCCAGGGCCTCCAGGTCCACCTCGGCCGGGGGCGCCGGCTCGGCCGCGCCCGTCAGGGGCAGCTCCGCCCAGATCACCTTGCCGCGGTCCGTGTAGCGGGTGCCCCACCGCTCCGCGTACTGGGCGACGAGGAACAGGCCGCGCCCGCCCTCGTCGGTCGTGGCCGCGTAGCGCAGGTGCGGAGAGGTGCTGCTGCCGTCGGCGATCTCGCAGATCAGGGTGCGGTCGCGGAGCAGCCGGACCCGGATCGGCGCGCTCCCGTAGCGGATGGCGTTGGTGATCAGTTCGCTGAGGATGAGCTCGGCGGTGAAGGTGACGTCGCCCAGGCCCCAGGCGCTGAGCTGCGCGGAGCCCGCGCGGCGGACCCGGGACACGTCCGCGGGGTCCGGGAGCACCTCCCACTCCGCGATCTGCCCGGCCGGGAGCCGCCGGGTGTCGGCGACGAGCAGGGCGATGTCATCGCTCGGCGCCGGGAACAGCAGCGCGGCCAGCACGTCGGCGCAGGCCTGGTCGGGGCTGCGGCCCGGCCGGGACAGGGCCTCGGTCAGCAGCGCCAGGCCGGTGTCGAAGTCCCGGTCGCGGTCCTCCAGCAGCCCGTCGGTGAACAGCACGAGCCGGCTCGCCTCCGGCAGCTGCAGCTCGACGGCCTCGAAGGGCATCCCGCCGACGCCCAGCGGCAGCCCGATCGGCAGCTCGGGGTACTCGACCCGCCCGTCGGGCCCGACCAGTGCCGGGCCGGGGTGGCCGGCGCTGGCCATGGCGCAGTGGCCGGACACCGGGTCGTACACCGCGTACAGGCAGGTGGCGCCGGTGACGCCCGCGGACTCGCCCTCCCCGAAGCCCTCGTCGGCCGAGGACTCGTCCTGGTCGATCCGGTCGATCAGCTCGTCGAGGTGGCCCAGCAGCTCGTCGGGAGGCATGTCGAGCGTGGAGAAGTTGTGCACCGCGGTCCGCAGCCGGCCCATGGTGGCGGCGGCGTGCACCCCGTGCCCCACCACGTCGCCGACGACCAGGGCGACCCGGGCCCCGGCGAGCGGGATCACGTCGAACCAGTCGCCGCCCACCCCCGCCTTAGCGGGCAGGTACCGGAAGGCGACGTCCACGGCGCTCAGATCGGGCAGCACCCGGGGCAGCAGGCTGCGCTGGAGGGTCACCGCCACCGCGTGCTCGCGCGTGAAGCGGCGGGCGTTGTCGATGGAGACCGCAGCCCGCGCCGCCAGCTCCTCGGCGAAGGACAGGTCCTCCTCGTCGAAGGGCTCGGGGGTGTCGGCCCGCCAGAAGTTGGCCATGCCGAGGACCACCCCGCGGGCCTGGAGCGGTACGGAGATCAGCGAGTGCAGCCCGTAGTCCAGGGCCACCCGGGTGCCGTCGTGGTCCTGGGCCCGCCAGCCGACGGCAGCGGTCAGATCGGCCGCGAGGACCCCCCTCCCGCTCTCCAGGGCCGCCGACATCGGCGCGGTCGCCACGACGAAGCGGATGACGTCGCCCACCGGCTGGAGCGGGGACTCGGCCCGGATCCCGCTGATGGCCGCCCGGCGCATCTCGGTGTGCGTGCCGCCGCCGGGCTCCTCGCCGCGCAGCACCGGCTCCAGCAGCTCGACGGTGACGAAGTCCGCGAACCGCGGGACCGCGACCTCGGAGAGCTCCTCGGCGGTGCGCACCACGTCCAGGGTGGTCCCGATGCGCACCCCGGCGTCGTAGAGCAGCTGGAGCCGGTCGCGGGCCACCGCGGCCCGGCCGGAGAGCGCGGCGAGCTCGGTGGAGTCGCGCAGGGTGGTCACGGTGCCGGACGGGCGGCCCCCGTAGGGCGTGGTGGGGCGCACGTTCACGGCGAGGAGCCGGTCGCCGGCCCGGTGGACCTCGTCGGTGGCGGACCGCCCGGAGGCCAGCAGCGCGGCCGTGGGCGGATCGAGGCCGAGCTCGCCCACGTGCCGCAGCTCGGCGTCGGCGGGCAGGTCCAGGAGGCGGCGGGCCTCGTCGTTGGCGAGCAGCAGCCGGCCCTCGGCGTCGATGATCAGGACGCCCTCGCGGACGGCGTGCAGAACCGCCTCGTGGTGTTCGTTCATCCGGGTCATCTCGGCCTCGCCGAGGCCCCGGGTCTGGCGCCGCAGCCGGCGGCTGACGAGGGCCGCGCCGCCGGTGCCGAGGAGCAGGGCGCCGGTGGCCGCGCCGAGGAGCAGGGGCAGCTGGCCCTCGACCCCGTCGCCGACGTTCGCGACCTCGATGCCGGTGGAGACCAGGCCGACCACCGCGCCCGCGGAGTCCCGTACGGGCACCACGGCGCGGACCACGTCGCTCGGCTTGCCCTCGAAGGTCTCGGTGAAGGCCTGTCCGGCCGCGGCGCGGGAGAGGTCACCGGTGGCGCGCTGGCCGATCAGCTCGGGGCGGGAGTCGGTGTACCGGATCCCGTCGGTGGTCATGACGGCTATGAAATCGACGCCCGAGGCCCGGCGGGCGGCCTCCGCCAGCGGCTGGAGCACCGCGGTGGGGTCGGTGGACTCCAGGGCGGCCGGGAGGCCGGGGGCGTGCGCGAAGGCCTCGGCGGCGGCGAGGGAGCGGTTGCGGGCGTCGCGCTGGCTGTCGTAGCGGGCCTGGAAGAACAGGGCCGTGGCGGCGGCGGTGATCAGCACCAGCACGAGGACGGCCTGGAGGGCGAAGACCTGGCCGGCGACGCTGCGGGCGCCGAGCGAGAGGTGGGAGAACAGCCGGGAAAAAGGGCGGGCGAGGCGGTGCGCGAGGCGCCGCACGCGACTGCGGCCGGGTCCGTCCGCCGGCCCGGCTCCGGGTGGGGACCCGTCCTCGGGCGGGGGCCTGTCCTCGGGCGCTCCCTCAGAGCCCCTCGGTGGGCCAAAACGTCCGGTCATGAGCCATTTCTAACACTGTCGGCGGGGTTTGGGGGAGGCGCCGGGGGGCCCGGTGCGGTGGCGGCCGCACGGTACGCGCGGGGACTCGTGCCGACGTACGAGGTGAAGTGCTGGCGGAAGGTGACCTCGCTGGCGAATCCGGCCCGCCGGGCCACCTCGGTGACCGGATGATCGGTGCGCTCCAGCAGTTTGCGGGCTTCGTCCAGACGGTGGCCCAGCAGCCATTTGTGCGGGGTGGTCCCGGTCGCCGCGGCGAAGTGCCGGGCGAAGGACCGCGGCGACATCCCGGCCCAGCGGGCCAGGGTGGCCACGTCCAGCGCCTCGTGCAGCCGCCCGAGCGCCCGCTCCCGTACGAGGGCCAGCGCCTCGGCGGTCCGGTCGGCGACCGGGGTCGGGCGGTCCAGGTATTGGGCGTGCTCGCCGGTGCGGAAGGGGCCGGTCACCATCGCGCGGGCGATGGCGGCGGCCGTCTCGGAGCCGTGGGCCTCGCGGACCAGGTGGAGGCAGAGGTCGATCCCGGAGGCGACTCCGGCGGAGGTCCACAGCCCCGCGTCCCCGACGTAGAGCGGGGCCTCCTCGACGCGCACGGCGGGGTACCGTCCGGCCAGGGCCGGGGCCAGCGACCAGTGGGTCACGGCCCGGCGGCCCGCCAGCAGCCCGGCCTCGGCGAGGATGAAGGCGCCGGCGCACAGGGCGGCCACCGGGATGCCGCGGGCGTGGGCGTCCCGCAGGGCGGCGAGGACCGGTTCGGGCGTCGGATCGCAGGGCCGGTCGAGCGCGGGAACCACGACGAGGTCGGAGCCGGCGAGCCAGTCGAGCCCGCGGTCCGGGGTCAGGGTCAGCCCTCCGGGGAGCGGGATCGGGCCGGTCTCCAGGGCGCACCGGCGCAGATCGAAGGGCGGTACTCCGCGGTGGCCGCGGTCATGCCCCCAGACCTCGGTGATGACGGCCAGGTCGAAAGCGCGGATGCCGGGCTGAACGACGATCGCGACGCGGTGCATGGCGTGAGTCTGCCACGCAGGCCCCGCGGAAGGGGAGGGCCGAGCCCCCTGCGGAATCGGCCGCGAGGCCCCCGACCTGCGACGGAGCCGGGCTCCGGGCCTCGTCGGGCCCGATGCTGCCAGGGGTGGCAGGATCCCATCGGTTCGCGGGCCCGGTGGTGCTGTTCCGGGGAGGCGCGGCCGCCCAGGATGAGGGCATGACGAACGAGAACGAGACCACGGCCACCACCGAGACGGCTACCGCCACCGCGCCCCTGGTGGAGATCGCTCCGAACAGCGCCCTGCTGATCATCGACGTCCAACAGGGCTTCGACGACGCCGACTTCTGGGGGCCGCGCAACAACCCGGCGGCCGAGGCGAACATCGCCGCGCTGATGGACGCCTGGCAGGAGACCGGCCGGCCGCTCGTGCTCGTGCAGCACGCCTCCCGCACCCCCGGCTCGGTCCTCGCGCCGGACCGGCCCGGCTACGCCCTCAAGGAGTTCGTCGCCGAGCGGGCCGGGCGGGCCGCGCTGCACGTCACCAAGTCCGTGAACTCCTCCTTCTACGGCACCCCGGACCTCGCCGACTGGCTCACCGCCCAGGGCGTCGGCCAGCTCGTCGTCGCGGGGATCCAGACGAACATGTGCGTCGAGACCACGGCCCGGATGGCCGGGAACCTGGGCTACGAGGTCCTCGTGCCGCTCGATGCCACGCACACCTTCGACCTGGCCGCCGAAGCCGGCCCGGACGCCCCCCGCCTGACGGCCGACCAGCTCGCCACCGCCACCGCGGTGAACCTCCAGGGCGGCGGCTTCGCCCGGATCGTCACCACGGAGTCCCTGGTCACCGCGGCCCGGGCCTGACCCTGCGGGGCTGTCCCCTACCCGCCCTTCCACCGTTCCCCGGGCTCCGCCCGGACCCGTTCCGGGGGCCAGCCCCCGGACCCCCGCTCCTCAAACGCCGGAGGGGCTGGATTTTGGCCGGTGTCCGGCTTGATGTGCGCGGAGCGGGCTGGATGGCGCGGAGCGCCATTTCAGCCCCTCCGGCGTTTGAGGAGCGGGGTCTGGGGCGGAGCCCCAGAAGGGGTCCGGGGCGCAGCCCGGGGAACGGTGGAAGGGCGGGTAGGGGACATCCCCCCCGGGCCACCCGGCCCGGCTCGGCCCCGCGCCGCCGGGGAAACGCCGGCGGCCCGGACCCCCCGTCGGGGGATCCGGGCCGCCGGACAGGGCGGACGCCTCGTCAGAGGACGTCGGCCGCGATGTTCTCCGCCACCCGCTCCAGCAGCGGCCCCGCGTTCGGGATGCTCACCGCCGGGTCCGGCTCCAGATCCGTCAGCGGGTAGGCCCGCCGGATGCCGGCGGCCTCGAGCGCCTCCTGCGAGAGCAGCAGCCGGCCGCAGACCGCGACGACGGGCTTGCCGGCCGCACGGGCCGCCGCCGCGACACCGGCCGGAGCCTTGCCGTGGAGGGTCTGCTCGTCCAGCGAACCCTCGCCGGTGATGACCAGCGTGGCCCGCTCCAGCGCCGGCGCGAAGCCGAGCACCTCGAGCATCAGCTCGATGCCGGGCCGGAACGAGGCGCCGAGCAGCAGCGCACCGTAGCCGATGCCGCCCGCGCCGCCCGCGCCGGGCGAAACCGCTGCCTCGGCGGCCAGGGAGCCGATCGACTTCTCGAGGACGACCGCGAAGTGCGCGAGCGCCGCGTCGAGCGTCGCGACGTCCTCGGGCGACGCCCCCTTCTGCGGGCCGTAGACCGCCGGAGCGCCCTTCGGACCCGTCAGCGGGTTGTCCACGTCGCTCGCCAGGACGAAGTCGATCTCCTTGATGCGGGGGTCGATGCCCGACAGGTCGGCCGAGGCCAGCCCGGCCAGCGCGCCGCCGCCCGGACCGACCGGTTCACCGTTCGCATCCAGGAACACGGCGCCCAGCGCGGCCAGCATGCCCGCGCCGCCGTCGGTGGTGGCGCTGCCGCCCACGCCGAAGACGATCGAGCGGGCTCCCGCGTCGAGTGCGGCCTTCAGCAGTTCGCCGGAGCCGTAGGTGGTCGCCGTCAGCGGGGCGAAGACACCCGCCGGCAGCAGCTGGAGCCCGGAGGCCTCCGCCATCTCGACCACCGCGGTGCCCTCGCGCAGGGCGAAAGCGGCCGTGACCTGGTCACCGAGCGGTCCGGTGACCCGTACCTCCCGGCGTTCGAAACCGGCCGCCACGGCGGCCGCGACCGTACCGTCGCCGCCGTCCGCGACGGGGAGGGTCTCGATCTCCACGCCCGGTACGGCCTTGCGAAGGCCGGCCGTCACCCGCTCCGCGACCTGAACGGCCGTGAGCGAGCCCTTGAATTTGTCCGCGGCGATGAGCACGCGCGCGGTCTCAGTTACTGCTCCGTCCGTCACCTTGCTAATCCCTTGCTATCGAACAGTGCAGTCGCGCCACCCCTGAGCCTATCCGGAGGATCCTCCTATGCCCATGCGTGGCCTGGGCCACACGCGGCGCGCCATACCCCTAAATAGGGATATACGCCTGCATAGTGTGGCCGCATGAGCACGGATTCACTGGAACAGCCACGTCCGGATTCCCCAGGTGGAGGGTCCGCAGGTCCCGCCGACGGCCCCGACGGCACTCCCGACGGCACCGTCGTCACCATCGGAGTGATCGCCGTCCTGGCCGTGGTCGCCTGGGCGGCGCTCGGGAAGAGTTCCTTCGACTCGGCGTCGAGCACCGCCCTCGCCTGGGTGCTGAGCAACTTCGCGTGGCTCTTCGTGATCGCCGCCGATGTGTTCCTCGTCATGTGCGTCGTGCTCGCGATCAGCCGCTTCGGCCGGATCCGCCTCGGCAGGGACGACTCGGAGCCGGAGTTCACGAACCTCGCGTGGATCGCGATGATGTTCAGCGCGGGCATGGGCATCGGGCTCATGTTCTACGGCGTGGGCGAGCCGCTCACGCACTACCTGAACCCGCCCCCGGCCTCCGGCGCGGCCCCCGGCACCGGCGACGCCGCCCGCGCCGCGCTCGACTACTCCTTCTTCCACTGGACCCTCACCCCCTGGGCGATCTACGGCATCGCCGGCCTCGCCCTCGCCTACGCGACCTTCCGCAAGGGCCGCGGCAACCGCCTCAGCTCCGCCTTCGTCCCCCTCATGGGCGAGGAACGGGCCGACGGCTGGCCGGGCAAGGCCATCGACCTGCTCGCGGTCTTCGCGACCGTCTTCGGCACCGCCACCAGCCTCGGCCTCGGCGCCCTCCAGGTCGCCAAGGGGCTCAACATCACCACGGGGATCGAGGACTCGACCACGGTCGAGCTGATCATCATCGGCTCCCTGTCGGCTGCCTTCGTCCTGTCCGCCTTCTCCGGGCTGCACAAGGGCGTCAAATGGCTCAGCACGATCAACATCGTGCTCGCCGCGGCCCTGATGACCTTCGTCTTCGTCCTCGGCCCGACCGTCTACATCCTCGACGTGATCCCGGCGAGCGTCGGCAGCTACCTGCACGAACTGCTCCCGATGGCCACCCGCACGGGAGCCTTCACCGACAGCGAGTGGCTCGGCGCGTGGACGATCTTCTACTGGGCGTGGTGGCTCTCCTGGGCACCCTTCGTCGGCACCTTCATCGCCCGCATCTCGCGCGGCCGCACGATCCGCGAGTTCCTCGTCGGCGTGCTCCTGGTGCCCAGCGGCGCCACCGTCGTCTGGTTCTGCGTCATGGGCGGCACCGCGATCCGCCTCGACGCCACCGGCGTCGCCGACATGGCGGCCAAGGCCAAGGAGGGCACCGAGGCCTCGCTCTTCGCGATGCTCGACGCGCTCCCGCTCGGCACCGTCACCTCGTGGATCGCCATGCTCCTGGTGATGACCTACTTCGTGACCAGCGCCGACTCCGCCTCCCTCGTCATGGGCTCCCTCACCAGCCGCGGCTCCCTGCACCCGCCGACGTGGCTCGTGGTCACCTGGGGCGTGCTCATGGCCTCCGTGGCCGCCGTACTCCTCGTCGCGGGCGGCCTGAAGTCCCTCCAGACGGCCACCATCCTCGTCGCGCTGCCGTTCGTGGTCGTGATGCTGCTCCTGTGCTGGGCCCTGGTGAAGGAGCTCCGCGAGGACCCGGGGGCGGGGCCCGTCCGCCACCACGCCCTCCACGGACTCCGGGACGCGGTCAAGGCCATGGTCGGCGACGCCATCACCGAACAGGGCCCGGCCCGCCACCCGCGGCTGCGCCGCGTGGCGGAGTCGAGGAACCGCGACCGCGAGGACGGCCCGCCGGGCGGCGGCCCCACGGAGGAGTGACTCCCGGGGAGGAGCGCCCCCTGGCGAGGAGCGAGCCCCGGGCATCCGGGGCGGCTGGGTAGGGTTGCGGCGTGACCACCACCGATGACTACGCCACCTACATCGCGAGCCTGCCCCGGGTGCTGGCCGGAGCGGCCGCCCTGTTCCGGGACGCCGAGGGCCGGGTGCTCCTCGTCGAGCCCAACTACCGGGAGGGCTGGGCCCTGCCGGGCGGCACCATCGAGTCGGACACGGGGGAGTCCCCGCGCACGGCCGCCCGCCGGGAGAGCGCCGAGGAGATCGGCATCGACGTGCCGCTCGGCCGGTTGCTCGCCGTCGACTGGTCCACCGGCGAGGGCCGGCCCCCGCTCGTCGCCTACCTCTACGACGGCGGCGTGCTCGATGCCGCGCAACTCGCCTCCATCAAGCTCCAGGAGGAGGAGCTGCTCTCGTGGCGGCTGGTGGAACAGGCCGAGCTGACGGACCATCTGCTCGGGTCCCTGGGCCTGCGCACCGTGGAGGCGTGCCGGGTCCTGCGGACCGGCGAAGGCGCCGCTGAGCTGGAGAACGGCCGCCGGCCGCAGGCCTCGTAGGCGGTCCCGCTCGTTATTCCTTGCCTACACCGAGCAGGACAGAATTCAGCGAATGATCACGATGTACGCCTGGCCCAGCACCGCCGACGGGCCCGACGCCCTGCCCATGGTCCACTTCACCACCGATCAGCAGGAGGGCGGCGAGGTCACCCCCGAAGGGGTTCCGGTCTGGATGTTCGACGCCGCGATCCGGGACGGCGGCTGGGCCCAGTTCACCGACTTCGAGGCCTGGTCCGTACCGGCCGAGGGCTGGCAGGCCTTCTACCGCCGCTCGGACGACGTCCTTGCCGTCACCGGCCCCGGCGCCTGCGAGGGCTGGTACCAGGGCGGCCTCGGCGCGGACGCCGAGTGGGTGGGCGCGGCCGCCGTCCAGCAGAGCGTGGTCCTGCTCGCGGCCCCCGTCCAGCACCCGTCGCTGTACGCCTACGCGGTCGAAGCCGGCGCCGCCTTCGCGCTGCTGGTCCCGCTGGTGGTCATCTAGCCGTGGACCTCCTGCCCGCAGACCCGACGGTGCTCCACCCGATTCCCGGGCAGCCGCGCGTGGTCCTGCTCAAGCCGCTGGTGACCTCCCCGCTGATCGAGGCGGGCGAGTACGCGTACTACGACGACCCGGACGACCCCACCGCCTTCGAGACCCGCAACGTGCTCTACCACTACGGGCCCGAGAAGCTGGTCATCGGGAAGTTCTGCGCCCTGGGCACCGGGGTCCGGTTCCTCATGAACGGCGCCAACCACCGGATGGACGGCCCCTCCACCTTCCCCTTCCCGATCATGGGCGGGTCCTGGGCCGTCCACGCCGACCTGCTGACGGGCCTCCCCGGCCGGGGCGACACCGTCGTCGGCAACGACGTCTGGATGGGCTACGGGGCCATGGTCATGCCCGGGGTGCGCATCGGGCACGGCGCGATCGTCGCCGCCGGAGCCGTCGTCGTGGACGACGTCCCCGACTACGGGATCGTCGGCGGCAACCCCGCCACCCTCATCCGCACCCGCTACACCGACGAGGACGTCGCCCGCCTGCTCGCGCTCGCCTGGTGGGACTGGCCCGCGGAACACCTCACCCGCCACATCCGCACCGTCATGTCCGGCACCGTCGCCGACCTGGAAGCGGTCGCCCCTCCGGCCTGAGCCGGACCACCGGCGGCGCCGGGCCGCGGGAACGGCGAGGCGGGCGGGAATTGACGTGCCGAGCGGCCGGAGCGGCTGACATACTCCGCGCCGTGACGACTGACCACGGCCGCGGCCCGACACTGACCACCGGCGAGGGCGACACCGCGCTCGACGACCGGCTGACCGAGGAACTCACCGCCTTCAACACGGCCGCCACCGGCGTGTCCGACCGCGGCACGTTCTCGGTCAAGGCCACCGACGAAGCGGGCGGACTGATCGGCGGCCTCTCCGCGTCGACCTGGGGCGGTCTGTGCGGCATCGAGCTGCTGTGGGTCCGCGAGGACAGCCGCAAGGACGGCTGGGGCGGCAGGATCCTGCGGGCGGCAGAGGCGGAGGCCCGGCGACGCGGCTGCGATCGCGTGGCCGTCTCCTCGTACACCTTCCAGGCCCCCGGCTTCTACGAACGCCACGGCTACGTGGAGACCGCCCGGATCCCGGGGATCCACGGAACGCACGCGGACGTGCACCTGCTCAAGCCGCTGACCGGGCAGGACACCGCCTGAGGGCCTAGAGCTGCTCCGCCCCGGACTCGAAGGCCAGCAGGCGCACCTTGCGGTCGATGCCGCCGCCGTAGCCCGTCATGGAGCCGGAGGCTCCGATGACGCGGTGGCACGGCACCACGATGCTGACCGGGTTCTTCCCGTTGGCCAGGCCCACCGCGCGGGAGGCGTTCGGCTTGCCGAGCCTGGCGGCCAGCTCCCCGTACGACCAGGTCTGCCCGTAGGGGATCCGTACGAGCTGCTCCCACACGCTGCGCTGGAACTCGGTGCCCTCCAGCCGCACCGGCAGGTCGAACTCGGTGAGCTCCCCGGCGAAGTACGCGGTCAGCTGCCGCACCACCTCCGGGAAGGGGGCCTCGCCGGCCGCGACGCGCTCCCCGAAGGCCTCCTCGGCCGGACGGTGGCGCTGGTCGGTCATGTAGAGGCCGCACAGGAACCCGTCGGCGGCGACGAGGGTGAGCGGTCCGTAGGGACTGTCCACGACGGTGTGCTGCCTGGTGCTGCTGCTCATGATGCTCGTACTCCTCGGAGGTCGGAAGTCGGAAGGCGGTCGATGCCGGGGTCAGGCGGGCAGGACGTTGATCGCGTGGTCCTCGGTGGCCCACAGGTACTGCACGGCGTACGCGCGCCAGGGCCGCCAGTGCGCCGCCCGGGCCGTCAGCGCCGCGGGCGTGGAGGGCAGCCCGAGCCCCTTCGCGGCCCGCCGGATGCCCAGGTCGGCCGGGATGAAGGCATCCGGATCGCCCAGGGCCCGCATCGCGATGATCTCGGTGGTCCACGGCCCGAAGCCGGGCAGCGCCCCCAGCCGGGCCCGGGCCGCCTCCCAGTCGCTGTCGATGCCGAGCGGGAGCGAGCCGTCGGCGAGGGCCGAGACGAGCGTGGTGAAGGTGGTCCGCCGGCTGCGCGGCAGGGCCAGCGACTCCGGGTCCATGCCGGCCAGCGCCTGCGAGGTCGGGAACAGGTGGGTCAGCCCGCCCTCGGGGTCGGGGTCGGCCACCGGCTCGCCGAGGGCCCGCACCAGACGGGCCGCGTGCGTACGGGCCGCCGCGGTGGACACCTGCTGGCCGAGCACCGCCCGTACGGCGAACTCCTCCGCGTCGACGGTGCGCGGCACCCGGCGGCCGGGAGCCTTGGCCACGAGCGGGGCCAGCAGCGGGTCGGAGCTCAGCTGCTCGTCCACGGCCTCGGGATCCGCGTCGAGGTCCAGGAGCCGCCGGCAGCGGCTGATGGCGATGGTGAGGTCGCGCAGGTCGGTGAGGGCGAGCCGGCAGCCGATGTGGTCGGGCCGCGGGGTCAGGGCGACGACGCCGGTGCCGTACGGGAGCCGCAGCGTGCGGCGGTAGGCGCCGGCCCGCCACTCCTCGACCCCGGGGACGGCGGTCGCGGCGAGGTGCCCGAAGAGGTTGTCGGGGGTGAGCGGGGCCCGGAAGGGCAGCCGCAGGCTGATGGTGCCCGGTACCTGCGCGGCGCCGGGGCCCGGGGCCGCTCCCCGGCCGGCCGCCCGCGCCCGGAGCTCGCTCGGAGCCAGGGCGAAGACCTCGCGGACGGTGTCGTTGAAGGTCCGGATCGAGGAGAACCCGGCGGCGAATGCGATGTCGCCCATCGGCAGCCCGGAGGTCTCGATCAGCAGCCGGGCGGTCTGCGCGCGCTGGGCCCTGGCCAGGGCGAGCGGCCCGGCGCCGAGCTCGGCGCCCAGCTGGCGCTCCACCTGCCGGGCGGAGTACCCGAGCCGCGAGGCCAGCCCCGGGACGCCCTCGCGGTCGACGACCCCGTCCTGGATGAGGCGCATGGCGCGGGCGACGGCATCGGCGCGGGCGTTCCACTCGGGGGAGCCGGGGGAGGTGTCGGGGCGGCACCGCTTGCAGGCGCGGTAGCCGTTCTGCTGGCAGGCGGCTGCGCTGGGCAGGAAGGTCATGTTCTCGACCTTGGGCGGTACGGCGGGGCAGCTGGGGCGGCAGTAGATTCCGGTGGTCCGGACGGCGGTGAAGAACCAGCCGTCGAACCGTGCGTCCTTCGACTGGACGGCCCGTACGCAACGCTCCGTATCGGTGTACATGGCTCCATCCTCCCGGCGGGCCGCCCCCGGGGCTGGCGGTTTTCCGACACCAAGCCTACGGGGACGCCCCCGGCCCGGGCCGCGCTGCGGGTGCGCCGCTGCGCGGGGCTGGCTGGGTCCCCTACCCGCCCTTCCACCGTTCCCCGGGCTTCGCCCGGACCCGCTTCCGGGTGCGGCGCCGTTGCCGGGGGCCAGCCCCCGGGCCCCCGCTCCTCAAACGCCTGAGGGGCTGAGTTTGGCCGGCGTCCGGCTGGATGTGCGCGGGGCGGGCTGGTGTGCCGCGCAGCGGCACAATCCAGCCCCTCCGGCGTTTGAGGAGCGGGGTCTGGGGCGGAGCCCCAG